>JAYREN010000008.1:0-29960 GCA_041908845.1 Holophaga sp.
AGGCGGAATCAGGCCTGCGTTCAGCGCAGGCGGATCCCACCCCTGGGGTCAGCAGATCCTCCAGGAAGAAGGCGGCTAGGTCGGCACGCCCGTCCAAATGTGCTTTCCGGTAGACGGACTGGGCCTGCTGGCGGACGGTGGCCTCCCGTGTCTCGCGAAGCAGAGCGATGTCGGGCGTGCTCAGGCCCTTGATGAGCAGCAGGGCAACCTCGCGTTCTGCCGGGGTCAGGCCCCAGCGGTCGAACTGCTCATCGATGGCCTCGGAGAGACCCTTCGCCAGCGATTGGCTCTCGGCCCGCCACCGCTCGGCCTCTGCCTGAGCTTCCCCCAGGTTGGAGGAGAGGGTTCGGATGACCCGAGTCCGCGACCTCAGGAAAAGATAAATCCAGCTCGCGCCGACGATGGCCAGCAGAGTGAAGAGCCCCTTGGTGAAGAGCGAACGGGCATCTCCTCCGCAAGCATATCGGTCCGTGATGAGGTCGGTCAGCACTCCCCCGATCAGCAGCAGAACCAGTCCGCCGACCCTGTGCGAAGGCCATCGGTCGGATGTGGGATGAGGATCAGGGGTGGGTTTGGGCATGTTCAGGTCCGGATATCGGCCGTTTGTCGGATGGCCATTTCGGGTCAGGACACGACCCTGGAATGGCAGCACAAAGCTGGCTGCAACACCAAGGAGATTACATGCGAATGCAAACGATGTTCAGACACGCGGCCCTGTGCATGATGGCCACCACCATGGCTATGGCCCACTGCGATGGCCTGGACGGGCCTGTGGTGGTTGATGCACGACGCGCGTTTACCGAGAACAACGTCAACCACGTCCTGCTGTGGGTAAAGAAGGCCGACGAAAGTGCCATCCAGGAAGCCTTCGCCCGGGCCCAGGAGGTTCGAAAGCTGGGAGGGGAAGCCAAGGAACTGGCCGAGCTGTACTTCTTCGAGACCCTAGTAAGGCTCCATCGGGCCAGCGAAGGCGAACCTTATACCGGCCTCAAGCCGGCCGGCCGGGATATAGGTGCAGCCATTCCTGCGGGCGACAAGGCCGTGGAAACCGGAGACCTCAAGCCCGTCTGGTCAATGATCCAAGAAGGCATTCACAACGGCCTGCATCGGCGTTTTGACCTTGTCCAGAAAACGAAGGCTGAAAAAGACAAGGATTCCGATTCGGGTCGCCGGTTTGTGGCGGCCTACGTGGATTACATCCATTATGTAGTGAACATCCACGAACTGGGGACAGGCCAGCCGGAGCCGGAAAAACAAGGAAAGCCCAAGCACACTTGCGGGAGCGGAGAATAGCCTTCCTGATGGACGAGCCGGGCCCTCTCGTGGCGGTGGACCCGCTGCTCTAACGCATCTCCACCGATAAGTGAACGATCTCCTCGTGGATGGCCATGGCCTGGTGGACCGCCCCGGCGGTCAGGTCTGGCAGGACGCCTTCGAGCGCAAGGATGCAGGCGAAGCGGCCCTTGCCGACCCGCCAGACATGCAGATCGGCGATGCGGACTTCTGGGCCCCACTCGGGATGGGCGGCCACGACCTCGCGAATTTCCTCCACCAGGGGATGGTCCATCTCTGCGTCGAGCAGGACTCTTGAGGTATCCCGAATGAGCCCATTGGCCCAGACGGCGACCAGGATCGCCCCGACGAAGCCCATGACAGGGTCGAGCCAGTTCCAACCGTAGATCATGCCGCCCACCAGGGCGAGGATGGCGAATACGGAGGTGGCGGCATCGGCAAGGACATGCAGGTAGGCCGAGCGCAGATTCAGATCGTGATGGTGATGATCATGCTCGTGCCCGTGGTGGTCGTGTCCATGATCGTGGGACTTCCCAAGGATCAGGGCACACACGAGGTTCACCGCCAGGCCCAGAATGGCCACAAGAATGGCCTCCTTGTAAGCGATTGGCTTGGGTGAGAACAGGCGCTCCGTGCTGCCCACCACCATCAGCAGGGCCACCCCCAGGAGGAACAGGGCGCTGGCGAAGCCTCCCAGAATTTCGATCTTCCAGGTGCCAAAGGCGAACCGGCGGTTCTGGGCGTGACGGCGGGCCATGACGTAGGCGAAGGAACTGAGCCCGATGGCCACGGCGTGGGAACTCATGTGCCAACCATCTGCCAGCAGGGCCATGGAGTTGAACCACCACCCCGCCACGATCTCCACCACCATGGTGGCGAGGGTGATGCCCATGACGACCCGGGTGCCCCGCTCTCCGGCCTGGTTGCCCGAGTCGTAAGCGTGGGTGTGTTGCAAGGAGAGTGGTGCTCTATTCATGGGGCCTCGGGGGTTGAATCGATTTGCGCGTCAGGCATCGGCTTCCAGAATGTCGGTTCTCCAAAGCTTCACCGTCAGGATTCTCGGACCGTGGATCTCGCGGATTTCAGCCTCTACGCCGGGCGCAAGCGTCAGCCTTTCGCCCAGGACGGCGATGCGACCGGCCTTCCCCAGACAGAGGCCACCAAGGGTCGTCCAGTGAGTTCCCTCCTCGAGATCTAGGTCCAGGGCGCGGTTCACTTCCCGTAGCGGCGTCGCTCCAGGCACGATGGCGCTTCCATCCTCCTGCCAGCGGAGCGCCACGACCTTTTCCTCGCGGAACTCGCTGAAGATCTCTCCCACCAATTCCTCCAGGAGATCCTCCATGGTGACGAGGCCGGAGAAGGAGCCCTGCTCATCCACGACGAAGGCCATCTGCTGATGCTCAGCCTGGAGTCGGTGGAGCAGGCTGATGGCGGTGCTGCCTTCGGGAACGCAGAGCGCCGGACGGAGCAGGTCCAGTGCCACTCGGCTTTGCTTTCGTTTGAGCACGAGGTCCTTGGAGGCGAGGTAGCCCAGCATCTCGTCGGTGGAGGGCCCGTGGATCGGGATTCGCGAAAAGGGGGTTCGCTCGAGTTGTTCCGTCACCGCGTCCAGGCTCGCATTGGAGGGCAAGGAGACCACCCCGTGGCGGGGCACCATGACATCCACCACGCGAAGGTCACCGAATTCGATGGCTCGGCTTGCAATGCTGCTGGCCCCCGGATGCATGCTGCCGACCTTGGCGGCATTCTCCACCAGGTGTCGGATTTCATCCGAGGAAAGCCGTGCTTCGGTGAAGCTGGTGTGATCGCCGAAGACTCTCAGCACCAGGTTGGAACTGGAGGCCAGCAGGCGCACCGCCGGACTCGAGATCCGTGAGAGCCACAGCAGGGGGGAGGCGATGATGCGCCCGTAGACTTCGGGAATCCTCATGGCCAGCGACTTCGGCACCAGTTCGCCGATCACGATGGACAGGTAGGAGATGAAGATCACCACGATGGCGACGGCCACTTCCTCGGCGTAGGGATGCAGCCAGGGGATCGCCTGGAACAGGGGAATCAGGTGCACGCCAAGGGTGGAGCCGCCGAAGGCCCCCGCAGTGGTGCCGATCACCGTAATGCCCACCTGGACCGTTGCCAAGAACCGTTCCGGGTTGTCGCGAAGGGCCTGGGCCGACCGCGCCCAGCCGACCTTTCGTTCGACCAGTTCCTGGATCCGGGTTCGCCGTATCGAGACGATGGCGATCTCGGCTCCCGCAAGAACGCCATTCAGCAGAATAAGGATGGCAATGATCGTCGCCTCAATGAGAATGGGAGCCTCCGCAGGCGACTCTCACAGAATCGCTCACGTTGATGATGGCCGGATCCTGCAGAGCCTCCAACTGCCTAGGCCAGCTCCGTCGCGGGCTCAACCAGCGACATCTCCTGATCCAAAGCTCTCGTAGACCGACTGCAGCAGTCCCTCAATCCCCCGGCCTGTAAGGTGCAACCTGCCCGCGACCGTGGTCGTAGAGGGGCGTATCCATCTGGGGAAGGCGCCTGAGGTACTCTTCACGGGTGATGCTGCTGTGCCAGCGGTGTGCCAACATGGCCGCACCTGTGATGGCCACAAAGAGGCCCACCAGTAACGCGGCGTAGACCGTGGCGGGGACTGTGCGCGCCTTCGGAGCCGCCATGGTCAGGGTGTCCTTCACGGGACAGGCCGCCACGCAGCTGTAGCATCCCGTGCACTCGTCGCTTCGGACCCGCTGGATCTGATGCACCTTGATGCGAGCGGGGCAGACTCGGGTACATTTCCCGCAGTCGATGCAACTCGATGTTCGACGAGTGATCTTCAGGGGGCTCAGCAGAGAGATGAATCCCAGCAGCGCGCCGTAGGGGCAGAGATAGCGGCACCAGGGATTCTGGAGCACCACGGAGAGGGCCCCGAGGAGGGCCAGCACGATCAGGCCGGTCCCGGAGATCCGCGCGAAGAACAGATACATCTTCACGTCCGCCATGCGGTTGTAGGGGCTGTGGAGAAAGAACGCGAGCTGTTGCTCGGACATGCCGAAAATCGCCCACAGGAAGAAGACCAGGAAGAAATACTTGAGCCCCCGGAAGGGGATGTCCAGCCAGCGGGGCAGCGCGGGGTTCCGCCCGAGGAGGCGGCGGCCCATACGCCACAGGGTTTCGCTCAGGGTGCCCACGGGGCACAGCCAGCTGCAGAAACCTTTCTTCAGAAAGAGGCCGATGGCGAGGATGGCCACCAGGATGAACACCGACGCGGGGTGAATGGTGTTGAGGGTTCCGCTCAGGAACCAATGCCACAGGCTCATCAGGGCGCTGATGGGAAGAAAGCCTTCCGCGCCGGGTGGGCGCGGCACGTAGGTCTCGACGCCTCCGCTCAGGCCCCAGCGGGTGAAGAGCCAGAACTCCACCCCGATCCAGAGGCACAGCACCACGAATGCGGCCTGCACCACGTGTCGCAGGAACTGGGAATCCTGGCGGAGCCGCATGCCGCAACGCGACAACCATCCAGTGGCTTTCGGTGCATTGACGAGGTCGGGTGAAGCGGAGGGTGTGGGCATGGAAACCTCTGCCCAGAGCATCGCCCCCAGATTTTCGGTGTGCATTGATCCAAATCAAGACTGGGCAGGAGGTTCGCACCCCCTGCCCGAGAACACCTACCGAAGCGCTAGGCTCACGTTATCGAACACGAAGGAGGTCTGAAGGTTCCTATCCTCGGTGGAGGTGATGTAGATCCGAAGCGTCTTCCCTTTGTAAGCGCTCACGTCGAAACTCTTCTGGACGTACCCCGCAGCCTTGTCCAGGTTGCTGTAGGTGGCCAGTGTGGCCAGAGTCGTGCCGCTGGTGTTGCGCAGACGGATGGTGCACTTGTCGTAGGCGGTGGTTGTGGTTGTCTCTGCGGTGTCGATGTGCAGGAACAAACTCAGCACCGCGCTGGCAGCCGTGTTGGGGATCGTGACGGTCTGATAGAGATTTTCCGTGTTGGTGGAACCATTGCCGCCCAGCCAGGCGTAGCGGGTGCCCTGGTAGGCCGGCTGCCCGCTCCAGGTTCCGATGGCGCCAGTGCTGCCGCTCCATCCGGTAGTGCCGGTCTCGAATCCACCGTTGGTCATCAGCTCACCCGTGGTCACTACGTTGTTCACCGTGAAGTTGACGGCTGGAGACGTCCCCACGTTGCCCGCCGCATCGTAGGCCTTGGCCACCAGCGCGTGGGTGCCGTTGGCCAGGGCTGTGGAATCCAGGTTCACACCGTAGGGAGCCGCGGTGTCGCTGCCCTTCAGCAGGCTATCCACGTACCATTCCACCCTGGTGACCGCCACATTGTCCGTGGCAGTGGCATTAAGCGAGATGGTTCCGCTCGTGCCGGACTCGGAGGCGGAGACCGTGGGCGCCACGGTATCACTGCTGCCCAGGATGACGGTCAACGTCGCGGCGCTCGAGTTCACGCTGCCCTTCGCGTTGCTCACCTTCACATAGAAGGTGGCGCCGCTGTCGCTGGTCACCGTGGCGCCCGTGATATAGGTGGCGGCAGTGGCTCCAGGGATGGCAGTGGTGCCGCGGTACCACTGATAGCTCAGGGGCGCCGACCCCGTGGCCACCACGGTGAAGGTGGCGGTGCTGCCCAGGCGGGTCGTCACGCTCACGGGTTGGGTGGTGATGCTGGGCGCAGTGGCGGCGGAACTGCCGACGACAGGCCAGGTCCAGGCGTTGTAGACGGTGGGGGAAACGGAAGCGGGTTTGGCGGAATCATTGGCCACGGCGAGCACGAGATCCCGGGCCAGGTCCACTGCGCGGGTCATCTTCACGTAGTCGATCTTGTTTGCAGTGTCCGTGACCTGGTGCAGATCCGCATGGTCCCCGGAGTTGAAGAAGACCACCGGGATGCTCCGCTGGGCGAAGGTGTAGTGGTCGGACTGCCGCCAGTACTGGTCGATGCCCTTGCTCAGGTCCAGATCCTTGCTCTTCACCAACTCCCGGGCCTTGGTCACCAGGGTCGTCACATAGCCGGAAACGGCGGCGGGGGTGACGTACAGCGTCCTCGTAGCATTACGGCCCAGCATGTCCAGGTTCACGTTGGCGACAATCTTGGACAGACTGACGGGAGGTGCGCTGGCGAAGGCGGCGCTGCCCAGAAGGCCCTTCTCCTCCCCGCTGCAGGCCAGGAAGAGGATGCTGCGTCTGGGGGAGGTGCCCTTCAGCAGGGTGGCCATCTCCAGAAGCCCCGCGGTGCCGCTGGCATTGTCATCGGCGCCGGGATAGTACCCGCCGTTGGTGGCCAGGCCGATGTGATCGTAGTGTGCGCTCACGAGAACGTATTCCGAGGCCAGAGCGGGATCGGTGCCGGGAATGACCCCAACGAGGTTGGAGGCGGTAGAGGCCAAGCCGGGCGTCAGGTTCTGGGGCTCGGCCAGCCCCAGACTCCGGGCCTGTGCGAGGCTCGACTCTTCACCCTGGGTTGAGAAGAAACGCAGTAGGCGGGCGCCCTCCTCGTTGACATGGATGCGGGGCAATCGTCCCAGGGGCTCGGCCGCCGGAAGGGGAAAGAGATCCCTGAAGCGGGGGCGGAGCCGGAGCCGCTCACTCCCAATGGGAATGGCGGGCCAGGAGGACTCGGGCCGGTGCACCAGCACCAGCCCGAGGGCGCCCGCCTCGGCGGCGGCCCGGGCCTTGGCCTCCACGCTGCCCGCATCCAGATTTTCCGCCAGGCTGCCGTCCGGCAAGCCTTCCAGCGCCACCACCCACTTGCCGCGCACCTCCCGGCCAGCGAAGTCATCCTGCCCCTGCGTCTTCAGCCCGTAGCCCAGGAAGACCGTTTCACCGCTCTGGGCAGGAGCCCCGTGGGCCGTGTAGTGCAGCCCTGGCAGCAGCGTCGTGCCGTTGAGAGTGAATCCACCGCTGAGGTAGGACGAGAGCGTGTAGGGGTGATGGTAGGGCGTCTCACCGCCCATGCCTGTTGGCGAGAGCGTGGCGAGTCCCAGGGCCTGCATCTTGCCGGCCAGGTAGGTGGCGGCCTTGACGCAGCCCGGCTGACCGGATTCCCGGCCCTGCAGTTCCGGACTGGCGAGGTATTCCAGCGTCTGCCGCATGCGGGCAGCATCCTGTGCCACAGCGGCTCCAGCGACGATAAGGCACGAGATGAGGACACGATGGGTGCAGGCCATGAGGGCTCCTGATGGATGAGCAAGGCCAACTTCCAGCGGGAGAAAGCCGCAGTTGCTGAAGTGGACCCCGACGGACTTATGGCAGTGGCCGTCTAATTCTCCGATCGCAGCCGCGCGAATCCATGAGGTTCACACAAAGGCCAGCGCAGTCGAGGGACAGCACACCAGGGGAGGATACGAAAGAACGCCCGCTAGTGTCCCCGTAATCCGGGATGTCCGGATGGTCCGGTTTCCAGAATCTGAATGGTCCGGATCCTCGACACCCGACCGCCTGAACGCGTTGCCATCGGTGGGTGGATGCGCTGGAACCACTACCCGCGACTAGGCCTCCATTCCAGATACCTCCAGCCGTTGAGCAGGAAACAGAGCAGGTAGAAGACCGCGAATCCGTGCAGCGCGAGCTGGGTGCTTCCCGAGGCGACACTGCACTTGAACACGGCGGGAATCAGGAAGCTTCCGTAGGCCGCCATGGCGGACATCCAGCCGACGGTGGGTCCAGCCAGGAGGGGACCGACAGCCGCAGGCGCCATCTGAAATACGGCACCATTCCCCAGCCCTGTGGCCACAAAGACCAGTAGGAAGCACATCAGGAACGGAGCGAAATAGTTTTCCGGTGCCGCGGCGCTCTGGGCCAACTGGAGATAGCGAGCCACGCCCAGGGTGCCGACCATCATCAACACCAGCGAAGCCTGGGCCAGTCGCGCCCCGCCCCAGCGATCCGCCAGCCATCCCCCGATGGGACGGGCGGCGCTCCCGACGAAGGCACCGAGCCAGGCGTAGGCCAGGGGGCTGGGGGCATTGGGATTGGGTAGGCCGCCGGGGAGCTGTCCGAAGACGACCTTGAGCAGCAGAGGCAGGGCACCACTGAGCCCAATGAAACTCCCGAAGGTGCCGAGGTAGAGGAAGGACAGGGACCAGGTGTGTCCGTTGCGGAGAATGGCGAGTTGCGAATCCAGCCGCTGTTTGATGGTGCCGCGCAGCAATTTCAGCAGGCCCAGGGCCGCCAGGATCGTGACGATCAGGATGATCCCCTGGCCGCCCAGTCCCGGTTGAAGGATCAAAAGGGCCAGGACACCCAGACCGGCTGCCAAGAATCCGAGCAGATGAAGGCCCAGGATTCGAAGCACGGCCAGGCCTGTCGGCTCTGCATCCTGGCCTGGGAGGTTGTCCATGAAAAACCACGCGGCCGCAGCCAACACGGCGGCGATGGGCGTCCACAGGAACGCCCCGTTCTGGACCCACATGAATTTCCCTGCGGCAGTTAGGTGGGGCGCCCCCGCCATGGCGCCGAAGAGCGCTCCACCCATGACCAGGGGCGTCGCGAACTGCATCACGCTGACACCCAGGTTCCCCAGTCCACCGTTCAAACCGAGCGCAGTGCCCACCAGGCGCTTGGGCCAGAAGGGCGGCACATTGGCCATGCTGGAGGCGAAGTTGCCGCCGCCGATACCGGAGAGGGCTGCCAGGACCACGAAGGTGTGGAAGCTGGTGGTGCGGTCCTGAAGGGCGAACCCCGCGCCCAGGGCGGGCAGGATCAACAGGGCCGTGGTGACCGCGATTGTGTTGCGTCCCCCGGCCACGGTGACGAGGAACGAACTCGGAATCCGCAGTGTGGAACCCACCAGGCCCGCAATGCTGATCAAGGTAAACAACTGGGCATCTGAAAAGGGAAAGCCCGCCTCCTTCATGCGCACCGTGAGCACGCTCCAGAACATCCAGACCGAAAAGGCCAGGAGCAGGGATGGGATCGAGATGCCGAGGTTCCTCCAGGCCCGCCGGGAGCCGCCTCCCTCCCAGGCCCGGGCGTCTTCAGGGTTCCAGCTGGGGAGGTCGGCCATTGGGGCTCCGATTCAAGGTTTTCGATCGAGGGAAGGCAATTTCAGGGCGATCCAGAGGACCAACCCTGTCAGCACGGCAGAGACGGCAAAGGCTCCTGGCAGCAGCCCCCGCTGCCCATCCAGAACCGCCGAGAGCACGGTCTCGAATAGGTAGACCTGGACGAGCACCACCACCAGCACGAGTCCGAGTGCAGTCATCGACAGCTGGGACTTCGAGGAGGGCGTCATGACCGACTCTCCTCGGGAACCACGGTTGGCTTGGGAAGTTCACCGGTGATCCATATGCCACCGGCCTTCTCCTCGACTCTCAAGGCCGACAGCGGGCGCGTGGGAGGCCCTTGGACGGGAAAGCCTCGCTCGATTTCGAAAAAGCCGTGGTGACAGGGACACTCCAGCCTTCGCCCATCCCACCGGACCGAACAGCCCAAGTGGGTACAGGTCTGGCGGTAGGCCCGCAGCTCCCCATTGGCCATTCTCACGAGGAGGCAACGGTCCTGGTCATCTCGATATGTGAACAACCGGCTGTTGCCGGGAGAAACTTCGCTCGCATCGCAGATGCGAAGGGGCTCGATGGGCCCGCGAGTCTGGTCCGGTGCGCCTTCCAGGGGGCGTTTGCGCAGGGCGAGGTAGCCGATGCCAGCGGTGAATCCAGCGCTTACCACGGCCAAAAAACGCACAAATTCGCGGCGGCCGAAGTGGGCCTCCTCCGCAAGATCCAAGGGAAAGGCCTTCTTCCAGTGGGGCATCAGCGGCCTCCTTCCGGACACAGCAGGGATGCATCCAGGTTCAGGGGAATGTCTGGATCCGGCACCATCACCGCGTTGCGGGTCGTGATGCGCAGCGTTCCGATTTCGAATTCTCTCAAGGGGCGGTTCCCCCGCATGCCAGCCAAATCCTCGTGCCGCACGAAGAGCAGGGCCTGGCTGGGGCAGACCGTGGCGCACATGGGGCGATGGCCCAGGCTGGTGCGGTCGTAGCAGAGGTCGCACTTGAGCATCTGCTCCAGTCCACGGAAGACGATGGGCACGCCGAAGGGACAGCTCAGCTCGCAGTTGCTGCAGGCGATGCAGCGGGGCTTCTGAGCGGCGTGAACGACCCCATCTTCGCTGCGCTTGATGGCATCGGCAGGGCACACCTGAGCACAGATGGGATCTTCGCAGTGCATGCACACCGTCGGCCCCGTCTGGGTCGACGCGAAGCGATCCATTTCATCCAGATGGATCATGGGTCGCCCGCGATGGGTGCCGCACTCGCCGCAGGAGGCCACACACGCGCGGCAGCCGATGCAACGCTGGGGGTCGATGTAGAAACCCATGGCGCCCAGTTCCGTGAATGTCGAAGTGGTCTCGCCAATCGCCGCAGGCGATTCCGAGAGGAAGCCGAATTCCGCCCCCACCATCACAGCACCTGCTCAGGAAGATGGGGCTGACTGCTGGAGGCCTGGGCCGCCATGCGTTTCAACTCCAGAAGTTCCTCGGGGAACTGGTCTTTCGACACCTTTCGGAGTCGACAGGCGCTCACCTTGAACTCGGGGATTTTGCTGACAGGGTCGAGATGCCGTGCCGTGAGCTGGTTGGCGGACAGCTTCCCGGACCAATGGTAGGGAATGAACACGGTATCCGGACGGATAGTCGTGACGACCTTGGCCGGAAGCACGAGGTTGCCCCGCCGGGTCGCCACTTCCAGGGCATCGCCTTCGGCAAGGCCATAGCGCTCGGCTAAGCGCGGGTGAATTTCCACATAGGGATGAGGGCATTGCTCTACCAGAAATCCTATGCGGCGCGTCTGGGTGCCGCTCAGGTAGTGGAAGATGACGCGCCCAGTGGTGAGCCAGACCGGATACTCCGCATCCACGACTTCCATGGGCGGACGCCAAGGCGTCGGCATGAACCTGGCCTTTCCGTCGGGGTGGGCGAAGTGTCCATCCTCGAAGAGGCGAGGCGTGCCTGGATGATCCTCCGTCGGGCAGGGCCAGAAGACGCCCTGTTGGCGTTCGATCTTCGCGTAGGAGATGCCCGCGTAATCCGCCGTTCCACCCTTCGAGGCCACGCGGAGTTCGTTGAAGATCGCCTCGGGGCTCGTGAAATGATCGAAGAATTTCCCTCTTCCCAGGCGGCGGGCCAGATCTACGAGAATCTGCCAATCGGGCCGCGCATCCCCTGGGGCATCGACCGCCTTGTTGATCTTGATCACGCGGCCTTCGGCACTGGTGGAGGTGCCTTCATCTTCCTCGTGGAGGGCCGAGGGAAGCACGATGTCCGCGTGCTGCGCGGTCTCGCTCAGGAAGAAATCCAACACCACGAAGAACTCTAGCTTCTCCAGAGCCTCCCGGGTGAAAGTGGTGTCGGGCAGGCTCACCAGCGGGTTGAAGCAGAGGCAGAGCAGACCCTTGATTTCTCCCGCATGAATGGCGTTCATGATCTCCTGGGCGCTTTGGCCCGCGCCGGGCAGTTCTTCATCCGTGCAGCCCCAGACGGAGCAGATATAAGCGCGATGTTCGGGATTGCTGATGTCTCGATTGCCCGGGAGCTGGTCGCACTTGTGCCCATGTTCTCTGCCGCCCTGACCGTTGCCCTGGCCCGTGATGGTGGCATAGCCACAGTTGGGCCTTCCGATGCGGCCCGTGGCCAGCACCATGTTGATGCACCCCAGCACATTCTCGACACCCTTGCTGTGATGTTCGATGCCACGGGCGTGCAGCAGGAAGCTGGTCTTGGCCTCGCCCCACATCCGGGCAGCCTTCTCGATGGCCGAAACGGGAAGGCCCGTGGTGACTGAAGTCCACTCGGGCGTGCAGTCCTTCACAGCCTCCAGGGTGGCCTCGAAACCGTTCGTATGGGCCTTCACAAATTCCCAGTCGATGAGGTTCCACTTGTGGAGCAGGTGCAGGATGCCGTTGGTGAGGGCCGAGTCCGTGCCCGGCTTGAGGGGCAGCACCAGGTCCGCGGTTCGGGCCAGGGGCGTGATGCGCGGGTCGACGACGATGAGCCTCGCCCCCCTGTCCCGGGCCCGCCAGATGTAGTCGGTGGTGATGGGGCTGCATTCGGCGACGTTGGAACCCGCGACCCAGATGACTTCCGCGCCCTCGATATCGGCCCAACTATTCGCGGCGCGATCGAGGCCGAAGGCCTTCTTGTTTCCGGCCCCGGCGCTCACCATGCAGAGGCGTCCGTTGTAGTCCAGATTCTTGGTCTGTAGCCCCAACCGGGCGAATTTCCCAACCAGGTAGCTCTTCTCGTTGGTGAGCGAAACGCCCGAGAGGACCGCGAAGGAATCCCTGCCGTGGGCGGCCTGGATCCGCTGGATTTCCGCAGTGGTGCGGGCCATGGCTTCTTCAAGGTCCATGGGCACGAATCCGGCCTCGGTGCGCTTCATCGCGGTTACCAGGCGATCGGGATGATTGCCCTGGAGGTAACGCTTCACCCCCTTGGGACAGAGCTTCCCCTGGTTGAAGGGAAAGTCTTCCCAGGGGTCGAAGCCGATGACCTTGTTGTCCTTCACCTTGAGCTTGATTCCGCACTGCTGGCCACAGAAGCAGCAGTGGGTTTTCACGACCCGGTCGGGTTCGGGATCCGCCGTCCACCCTCCGGGAGGCGCCAGATTCAGATGGGGGCCGAACTTCCTGCGGAGTTCCGAGAGCGTCTGGGGCGCGCGGGCCATGGTCAACTCCTCAGCGAGACAGGATCATCGATGGGCTCGGTGGGAAGGGGGATCTCTGCAAAGGGATCAAACGCACCGTGAAGCCTGTGGCTGTGGGCCTTCATGAGCGTTCGCCTCCGGCAGGAGGGGCAGAGATCGAGGTGATGAACCCCGTTGGAATGGACCGCCCCTTTCAAATCCAGTTCCTCCCATAGCCGTTCGAGGTCCTTCCGCTGATTGGGACGGATGTAGGCCTGCCCACAGGTGGCACAGGGGCGAAGGCCTTCCGCTTCGCCCTCCTCCCGATAGAGCGTCGCACCGGCCTGGGCGGGGCGCTGCACGATGTGGAACAGCTTTCCAAAGGGCAGCGAGAGCAGCATGAGAATGACGGTCACTTCATGGAGGAAGGCAAGGGTGCCGTAGTTCCGTCCATCGAGAAAGCGCACCGAAGCCGTCAGCAGCAGCCCCGTGAGCGAAACTGCGACCAGGATCAGCAGGGGCAGAAGATCCAGGCCGAAGCGCTGGGTGGCCTGCTCGCCTTCATCCTTCAACCGCCGAAAAAAGGCCAGCAGGCATCCCGCGATGACCATCACCGCCGAGACATCCAGGATGTGAAAGGCCAGCATGGCGACAGGCGTGCCCAAGGCAAAGGCTCCGGCGGGAAAGCCGAAGAACCACGCCTGGTATCGGTCGGGATTCAGGCCCTCGCTGGTGAAACGCACCCACCCGAAGACCAGGGAGAACGTCACGGCGAAGGCCAGCACACAGCCCCAGGCGATGAGGGCGTGGGCTGTCCAGCGGCGATGGGCCCGAAAATCAATGAAGCGCTGGAGAACCATCTGGTCCGCGAGTGCCGCCGCCATACGGGGGATGCGGATCCAGCGTTTCGGCGTGGTTAGCCCCCTGAGGGTCCAGCGCCAGTACATGGCGGTTGCGGGGCGTTCGAGCCAGGCAAAATAGCGGTAGGCCACCCCGAAAAACGCGAACAGACATGCGATCAGATACCCGAGAAGGGCGGGGTCGATCCATCGTCCGCCCCGGCTTCCCGCCGCGATGATGACGGCCAGCCCGACCGTGGCAAACCCTGCACGCACCAGGGGACGTCCATCGAGTTCAAACCGAAAAAGGGCTGACATGGGGCCTCCTGGGGAGGTTGATTAGGGCCGATGGAGCGGTTCCCCGACTGCACTGCTGAAGAGGGATAGCCGACAATATAGGCGCATTCAGGCGAACTCCTTGACGGAAATCAAGGATCGGGGCTGGCCTGAGAGAACGTCCCGAAGGCAGGGCTCGGTGATCCTGGTCAGGCCTGTGGAAAGGTAGACCATCGCTGGGCACAGGTGATCCCTGCAGCCCAATCCCAGGGCCGGGTGGCCCAGGCCATCGGGGGGGCTGGGCGCTTCAACCCAGAGAGATAGGCAGCGCCGACACTCTTCGGCTCAGTGCCGAATATCCCAGTTGGAGATCGTCACGGCCACTTCGTGACCTCCAAAGACCACGATGAAGGCATTGTCTTCGGGGTGGTCCACCAGGAAGCCCCCGGCCTCCTGGAGGGCCTCGGCACAAATGGCATGGATCTGCTCGAGGAGGGGCGGAACGGATCCCGGGATGGGGTTAACGAGCTTGCGCGCCTCTGCCATGACCGCCTCCCTGATTCACAGCTTCCTTAACGGCAAGGCTAAAACGAAGGTAAAGATCCCGATGAAAAAGGATTCCAGCTGGCTTGGTGCCCCGATCGGGGTGCTGTACCCTGACCTTTCACGCTTCCTGGAGGCCTGGGCCTTCCAGCGGGGGTGTCTTCCCATCCCTTCACCGCTATTTCTCACCGGGCGCCCATGCCCTTCGCTGTGGCCCAGCGCGGTATCTCGCTCGGCTTATTTCCTCGCCCCTGGGCGGGCGGGAGGGGTGTAAACCCGCAGCATCGCCCCGCATGCCCCTTTCGTTGTTGATTCCACTTTCCAGGAGCCCCCATGAGCATTGAACGAAAGATCCTCGACCTCGCGCATTTGCGCGAGAAGGCCCGGGCGGCCGGGGGCGAGAAGCGCATCCAGAAGCAGCACGACCAGGGCAAGCTCACGGCCCGGGAGCGCATCGAGAAGCTGCTGGACGAGGGCAGCTTCGAGGAATTCGATACCTTCGTGACCCATCGCTGCACCGACTTCGGCATGGAAAAGGATCAGCCCCTGACCGACGGCGTCATCACCGGGCACGGCACCGTTCATGGCCGCCTGGTCTTCGTGTTCAGTCAGGATTTCACCATCTTCGGCGGCAGTCTCTCCAAGGCCTTCGCCGAGAAGATCTGCAAGATCATGGACCTGGCCGTCAAGGTCGGCGCGCCGGTGATCGGGCTCAACGATAGCGGCGGCGCGCGTATCCAGGAGGGCGTGGACGCCCTGGCCGGGTACTCCGACATCTTCCTGCGCAACGTGCTCTCCAGCGGCGTGGTGCCCCAGATCAGCCTGATCCTGGGCCCCTGCGCCGGCGGCGCGGTGTACAGCCCCGCCATCACGGATTTCGTCACCATGACCCAGGGCAACAGCTACATGTTTCTCACGGGCCCCAAGGTGGTGAAGCAGGTGACCCGGGAGGATGTCACCACCGAGCAGCTCGGCGGCGCCAGCATCCACTCCACCAAGAGTGGCGTGGCCCACTTTGTGGCCACCAACGAGGAAGAGGCCATTGCTCACACCCGTCGCCTGCTCTCCTTCCTGCCCCAGAACTACCAGGAGAAAACCCCCCTCGTGGCCTGCACCGATCCCGTGGATCGCCCCACTCCCGAGCTGAACACCGTGCTGCCGGAGGGCGCCAACAAGCCTTACGACGTGAAGGATGTGATCCACGCCCTGGTGGATGATCGCGACTTCCTGGAGGTCCACGAGGCCTTCGCCGCCAACCTGGTGGTGGGCTTCGCCCGGTTCAATGGTCGCGCCGTGGGAATCGTGGCCAACCAGCCCAAGGTCATGGCTGGCGTGCTCGACAACAACGCCAGCATCAAGGGCGCCCGCTTCGTGCGCTTCTGCGACAGCTTCAACATTCCCCTCCTCACCCTGGAGGATGTGCCCGGCTTCATGCCCGGCACCAGCCAGGAATACGGCGGCATCATCCGCAACGGCGCCAAGCTGCTCTTCGCCTTCGCCGAGGCCACCGTGCCCAAGGTCACCGTGATCCTGCGCAAGGCCTACGGCGGCGCCTACTGCGTGATGAGCTCCAAGCATCTGCGGGGCGATGTGAACTACGCCTGGCCCACCGCTGAGATCGCCGTGATGGGCCCCGACGGCGCCGTAGAGATCATCTACAAGAAGGAACTGGACGCCGCCGAGGATGTGGCCGCCAAGGCCACCGAGCTCAAGGAGCGCTACGCCAACCTCTTCGCCACGCCCTTCGCGGCGGCCAAGAAGGGCTACATCGATGACGTGATCGAGCCCGTGGGCACCCGCTTCCGCATCATCAAGGCCCTGGAGATGCTGGCCCACAAAGAGGACCGCAACCCCACCTGCAAGCACTCCAACATTCCTTTGTGAGGTGATCCTTGACTCAGCTCGAAGCCTGGATCGTCACCGCCCTCGGCATGGGGGTGGTGTTCATCGGTCTGATCCTCTGCATCCTCGCCATCAACTTCTTCAACCGTCTGGCCAAAAAGATCAAATGGGAAGAGGCGGGCCACGCGGCCCCGGCCCCAGCCGCGCCCATCCCGGCAGTCGAAGCCGCTGCCCCGGCTCCCGTGGCGCCCAGCGAGCCCATCGAACCCGAGATACTCGCGGTGATCGCCGCCGCCCTGGAAATCGAACGCCGCCTGTACCTGGGCCGCTCGGGCCAGCGCCTGACCCTCCGTCGCACCGATGCCTAATGATCGAAGGATGAACCCATGAGCCAACACGTCATGAAAATCAGTGGCCGCGAGTACAAGGCCCAGGTCAAGGAACTGAGCGCCGACCACGCGCTGGTTGTGGTGGACGGCAAGGAATACACCGTCGACCTCGCCCATCTGGGGCGCAAGACCGTCACCGCCGCCGACATGCCCAGGATCGCCGTGGCAGCCCCTGTAGCCTCTGCGCCAGCTGTTGCCGTGGCCGCCGCCGTGGCGCCCGCTCCGGCCAAGCGTTCTGTGGTCGCCGCAGGCGATGGTGCCATCACGGCGCCCATGCCCGGCTCCATCTTCCAGATGAAGACCCAGGAGGGCGCCACGGTGCAGGCCGGGCAGGTGCTCCTGGTGATGGAAGCCATGAAGATGGAGAACCCCATCACCGCCCCCTACCACGGCACCGTCACCAAGGTGTTCGTGCGGGAGGGCGACAACGTGGGCGAGGGCGACCTGCTCGTCGAAGTGGCCCGCCCCGAAATGACCACCCTTTAAGGAGCTTTACGTGAAGCGATTCCTACTGCTCCTGCTCGCCCTGATGGCGCTGCCCCTCCAGGCGGCGCGTCCGGGCTTCGGGGTCACCTTCGACCCCACGGCCACCTATATCCGATTCAACAAGGGGACCACCGACGGCCTGAAGAACGACTACCTCGGCCCCCAGGCCACCGCGGGCCGCATCGTGGATGCTCGAGGGATTGAACTCGGCACCTTCGTCACCGAACATGCCGATGATTTCGAGACTGTCGCCCGGATTCTCACGCTGGCCCCGGGCAAGACGATTGCCGATGCCGACCATCTCGAAATCCCCAGCCTCGGCATGGGCTTCCTCAAATTCAGAGCCGAGGATTCCTCGGCCTATTTCCGCCTGGACAAGGGCACCGAGCACATCCCCGCCGCCAAACTGAAACGGGCCGCCAAGGGCAATCTGTACGACGACCAGGGCAGGCTCGCGGGCATCTTCACCGTGGTCACCGTAGGAAAGCAGTCGAGCCTGGGGTACGTCACCCAGTTCAATGCCAAGTTCTTCGGTAAGGACATCCACCGGGGCGAAATCACCGGCTACTTCGACCAGATCCTGGGCGGCAGCGGCTTCGTGAACATCACCTGGTTCAACGGCATCATGATCCTGGTGGCCCTGGCCTTTCTCTATCTGGCCATCGTCAAGGACTACGAGCCCCTGCTGCTGGTGCCCATCGCCTTTGGCGTGCTCATCGGCAACATGCCCATGCCCCTGTCCATCTTCAACAGCGTGTCGGTCTACATGATCGACCCGGTCACCCATGAGTACGTCTTCAATACCGGCGGCAACAGCGTGCTGGGAATGATCTACATGGGGGTGAAGAGCGGCTTCTTGCCGCCCCTGATCTTCATGGGCATCGGCGCCCTGACGGATTTCTCCGCCCTGCTCAGCAATCCCAAGAGCCTGCTCCTGGGCGCCGCCGCCCAGTTCGGCATCTTCGCGGCCTTCCTGGGTTCCCTGTGGCTGGGCTTCAGTCCCCAGAGCGCCGCCTCCATCGGCATCATCGGCGGCGCCGACGGCCCCACGGCGATCTTCACCGCTGGCCGCCTGGCCCCCAGCCTCATCGGCCCCATCGCCATCGCGGCCTACAGCTACATGGCCATGGTGCCCGTGATCCAGCCGCCCATCATGAAGCTGTTGACCTCCCGGGAGGAGCGCCTGATCCGCATGAAGCCCGGCCGCAAGGTGAGCCGCTTCGAGAAGGTGGCCTTCCCGGTGGTGGGCCTGATCATCACCAGCCTCGTGGCACCGGGCGGCCTGCCCCTGCTGGGGCCCCTCTTCCTGGGCAACCTGCTGAAGGAAAGCGGCGTCACCGGCCGTTTGGCCAAGACCGCCTCCTCCGCCATGCTGGACATCTGCACCATCATGATCGGCCTGGGCGTGGGCGCCTCCACTAGCGCCACGGTGTTCCTCACCAAGCAGTCCGTGATGATCTTCGCCATGGGCTGCGTGGCCTTCGCCTTCGCCACGGCGGCCGGCGTGGCCTTCGCCAAGCTCATGAACGTCTTCAGCAAGGAAAAGGTGAACCCCCTCATCGGCGCTGCCGGCGTTTCCGCCGTGCCGGACTCCGCCCGGGTGGCCCACATGGTGGGTCAGGCTGAAGATCCCACCAACTTCCTGCTTCAGCACGCGATGGGCCCCAACGTGGCGGGCGTCATCGGTTCCGCCATTGCGGCGGGCGTGTTCCTCGGCCTCTTCTAGATCAAGGACCCGACCATGACCAAGATCATCACTGTCGTTCCGAATATCAGCGAAGGCCGGGACACGGCCTTCATCGAGGACCTGCAGCGCAAGCTCCAGGCCGTGCCGGGCCTGCTGGTCCTGGATGTGGCCATGGACCAGGCCCGCAACCGCACGGTCATGTCCTTCACCGGCAGCAAGGACGCCATCTTCCAGGGCGGTTTCGTGCTGTATGAAGAAACACTGAAGCGCGTGGATATGCGCGAGCACCAGGGCGAATATCCCCGCATCGGCGCCGTGGACGCCTTCCCCTTCGTAGTGGTGAAGGATGCCACCATCGAAGAGGCCGTGGCCTGGTCCACGGAATTCGCCGAGGAAGTGGCTCGCCGCTTCGAGGTTCCCACCTACCTGGCCTATGAGAGCGCCCGCCACGCCCAGCGACGGGACATCGAGAACATCCGCGAAGGCGAGTACGAGGGCTTCGCCGCCAAGATGACCGACCCCGCCTGGAAGCCGGATTTCGGCCCCGAGACCTTCCCTGTGGACAAGGGCGCCACCATCATCGGTGCCCGCTTCCCCCTGGTGAATTTCAAGGTCTACCTGAGCACCGGCAACGAGGAGGCCGCCGTCTGGGTGGCCAACACGCTCTCCAGCCCCACCACGGGCCTGCCCAACGTGAAGTTTTATCCGGGCCTGGATCGCCAGCGGAACCTGGCCCTGCTCAACATCACCGTGGGCAACTACAAGGCCACGCCCCTCTACCGCGTGCTCGAGGCCATCAAGACCGAGCTGCGGCGCTTCGGTGCCAGCATCAGCAAGGTGGAGACCATCGGCCTGGTACCCTCCCCCGCCCTGGTGGACAGCGCGTTGCACTACCTCCAGGTGACGGATTTCGCCGACGAGGACCTGCTGGAAAAGCGCCTGAACCGCGTGGTGGACGCCAGCCTGGGCGCATGATTTTTAGCTTTAGCCAAGAAAAAGCCCCGGCAGCTGTCGGGGCTTTTTCTTGGCTCGGAGCCTCACTAATTCTCCGCAAAGATGGCGATCTCGGTGCGCCCATCGGAGTGCCGGAAGGCCCGGTACATGCCCTGGGTGTTGAAGGGCATGACGAGATTGCCCTTGGCGTCCAGGGCGATGAGACCGCCGTCTCCCCCCAGGGCCTGCACCTTGTCAAGAGTGCGCTGGGCGGCCTCGGCCAGGGGTGTGCCTCGGTAGCGCATCTGGGCGGCAATATCATGTGCCACCACGACCCGGATGAAGAATTCCCCCCAGCCCGTGCAGGAGACGGCGCAGGTCGCATTGTCGGCGTAGGTGCCGACGCCGATGAGGGGTGCGTCGCCCACCCGGCCGAAGCGCTTGTTCATCATGCCGCCGGTGGAGGTCGCCGCCGCCAGATTGCCTTGGGCATCCAGCGCCACGGCGCCCACCGTGCCCTTCGTGCTGACCGGGGCCTTCTCCTTCTGGAGCTTCTTCCAGGCTTCCAGCCGGTCTGGCGTCACGAAGTAGGCATTGGCCACGAAGGGCAGGCCCTGGGTCTTCGCGAAGGCCTCGGCGCCCGTGCCCACCATCATCACGTGGGGACTCTGCGCCATCACTCGCCGGGCCAGGGTTACGGGGTTCTTGATGCGGGTGAGGCCCGCCACGCTGCCCGCCGCCAGGGTGCGGCCATCCATGATGGCCGCGTCCAATTCGGCCTTGCCTTCGGCGGTGAGAACGGCCCCCTTGCCCGCGTTGAACAGGGGATCATCCTCCAGCACTCGCACCGCCTTTTCCACCGCATCCAAGCTGCTGCCGCCCTTTTCCAGCACCTCGTACCCCTCCGCCAGCGCTCGTTCCAAACCCTGTCGATAGACCTTCTCCTGATCGGGGGTCATGCGAGCCCGGGCCATCGCACCGGCGCCGCCGTGGATGACCAGGACCCGCGGGGACTTGGTTTCGGGCCCCTGGGCGAGCAGGTTTGAGACGAGGACCAGCAGCAGACAGGCGGATCGGATCATGGCAACTCCCAGCCAAGAGTGAACCGAGGTAGGGTAAAGGCAAACCTCGGAGAAGACCATGGAACTGCATGCGCTGGTGGACCGCATCAATGGTTGGGTGTGGGGCATGCCCCTGGTGCTGCTGTGCCTGGGCACCGGCGTGCTCTTCTCCCTGTGGACGCGATTCCTCCAGGTGCGTCACCTGAAGGCCATGGTCAAGCAGCTTTGGCAGGGCCAGGCCTCCGATAGCGGTATCAGCAGCTTCCAGGGCTTCGCCATGGCTCTGGGAGGCCGGGTGGGCACGGGCAACATCGCCGGGGTGGCCACGGCCATCGCCATGGGTGGTCCCGGCGCGCTCTTCTGGATGTGGGCCATCGCCTTTCTGGGCGCGGGTTCGGCCTTCATCGAGGCGACCCTGGCCCAGGTCTGGAAGGAGAAGGTCGACGGCGAATACCGGGGTGGCCCTTCTTACTACATTGAGCGGGGCCTGGGCATGCGCTGGTACGGGATCCTCTTCGCCGCCGTCACGGTCCTGAGCTGCGGCCTGCTGCTGCCGGGCATCCAGTCCAATAGCATCGCCGCCGCCTGTGGCAGTGCCCTGCATGTGCCCATGTGGATCTCCGGGATCATCACCACCGGCCTGCTGGGACTGATCATCTTCGGAGGCGTCAAGCGGATCGGCCGGGTCGCGGAGCTGGCGGTGCCCTTCATGGCCGTGGGCTACATGCTAATGGCCGTGGCCATCGTGGCCATCGATTACCGCCGGGTGCCCGAGGTGCTCGGACTGGTGTTCCGCTCCGCCTTCGGCATGGATGCGGCCTTCGGCGGCATCGCGGGTTCCGCCATCGCCTGGGGGGTAAAGCGGGGCATCTTCAGCAACGAGGCGGGACAGGGCACCGGGCCCCAGGCCGCCGCCGCCGCCGAGGTGGCACACCCGGCCCAGCAGGGCCTCGTGCAGGCCTTCTCGGTCTACGTGGACACCCTGGGCGTCTGCACCGCCACGGGGCTCATGGTGCTTCTCACGGGCCAGTACAACGTCGCCGACGGCAAGGGCGGCTTCCTCGTGGCCAACATCCCAGGCGTGGAGCATGGCCCCCTCTACACCCAGCGGGCCGTGGACACCGTGCTGCCGGGTTTCGGACCTGGGTTCGTGGCCGTGGCCCTCTTCTTCTTCGCCTTCACCACGCTGATGGCCTACGCCTACTACGCCGAATCCAACGTGGCCTACCTGCTGCGCGGACGCAACACCAAGTGGGGCATCGCAGGCATCCGCCTGGGGCTGCTCGCCATGACTCTCTTCGGTGCCCTCCGCACCGCCTCACTCATGTGGGGCCTGGGCGATATCGGCGTGGGCCTCATGGCCTGGCTCAACCTCATCGCCATCCTGCTCCTGGCTCGCACCGGCATCAAGGTGCTACGGGACTACGAGAACCAGACCAAAACGGGAACCCCTCTCCACTTCGACCCCGAAGGCCTCGGCATCCCCAACACCGCCTGCTGGAACGAAAAGACCAAGCCCTGACGCAGGCATTCAGCCTTCAATAGACTCACCACGGAGCCCACAGAGCCTCGTCGCGCGAGCAAAAATCGAGGGCATGGAGAAGAAGCCAGAGTTTCTTTCCGGGCTTTTCTCCGTGCCCTCTGTGCACTCCATGGTGGATCTTTTTTGACCGACCTCAGTTATGCACCCCTGGCGCCTCGCGGCCGGTCTTTTCCACGTATTCCAGATAGGAACCGCCGAAGACCATGGGGCCTTCGTGTTCCTCGCCGCCCAGTTCGAGCACTCGGTTGGCCAGCCCCCGCAGGAAGGTTCGGTCGTGGGAGACGAAGATCATGGTGCCTTCGAAATCCCTGAGGGCCTCGATCAGCATTTCCTTGGTGGCGAGATCCAGATGGTTGGTGGGCTCGTCCAGCACCAGGAAATTGGGGGGATCAAAGAGCATCCGGGCCATGGCCAGGCGGGATTTCTCGCCGCCGGAGAGGGCGCGGATGCGCTTGTCCACGTCATCGCCGGAGAACTGGAAGGCGCCCAGCAGGTTGCGGATCACCCCCAGGCCTTCCATGGGAAAGTCCTTCTGCATCTGCTCCAGCACCGTGAGCTCGGCATCCAGCAGATCCAGGGACTGCTGGGCGAAGTAGCCCAGCTTGAGGCTGGCACCCAGCTTCACTGTGCCCGCATCCGGCGCCAGCACGCCCGACACCATCTTGAGCAGGGTGGACTTGCCCGCCCCGTTCTTGCCCATCACGCACCAGCGCTCGCCCCGCCGGATGTGCAGGGCGAAATCCTGATAGAGCCGTCGCTTGCCGTAGGCCTTGCAGACACCCTCCAGCATGGCCACGTCATCCCCGGAGCGGCCCGGAATGCGGAAGTCCCACTTCACGACCTTGCGCTTCTTGGGCAGTTCGATGCGCTCGATCTTGTCCAGGGCCTTGACGCGGCTCTGCACCTGGGCGGCCTTGGCGGCGTGGGCGGAGAATCGCTCGATGAAGCGCTGTTCCTTGGCCAGCTTGGCCTGCTGCCGGGCGTAGGCCGCCTCCTGGTTGGCCTCGCGGGTCTCGCGCTCGCGCACGTAGAAGTCGTAGTCACCGGAATAGGTCACGATGTCGCCCCCATCGATCTCGATGACCTTGGAGACGATGCGGTTCATGAAGTCCCGGTCGTGGGAGGTCATCAGCAGCGTGGAGGGCACGTTCCGCAGGAAGTTCTCCAGCCACAGGATCGATTCGATATCCAGGTGGTTGGTGGGCTCGTCCAGCAGCAGCACATCGAAGGTGCCCAGGAGGACCTTGGCCATGGACACGCGCATCTTCCAGCCGCCGGAGAGGGCGCCCACATCGCCATCGATCTGCTCGTCCTCGAAGCCCAGACCGTGGAGACAGGCCCGGGCCTTGGCCTCCAGTTCGTAGCCGCCCAGGTGCTGGTATTCCTCCTGCACGTGGCCGAAGCGCTCCAGGGCGGCCTCGAAATCCGGGTGCTCGGGATCGCCCATGGCGTGTTCGAGATCCATGAGTTCGTGGTGGAGATCCCCCAGGCGACCGCTGCCTGCGATGGCTTCGTCCAGCACGGGCCGTCCCTTCATCTCGTCCACTTCCTGTCGGAAGTAGCCTATGGAGAGTTTCTTGGGCAGGCTCACCACGCCGTCATCGGGGCTCTCCTCGCCCATGATCATGCGGAAGAGGGTGGATTTCCCGGCGCCATTGGGCCCCACGAGACCCGCCTTTTCGCCCGGGTTGAGCTGGAAGCTCGCGTCGATGAAGAGCACCTGCTTGCCATACTGCTTGCTGACATTCGAGAACGCGACCATGGGGCTCCAGCGGAACGAAGGGGTGCGGAAAGACGGAAGCGGCCCGGGGCCTTCGAACAGCCCTCTCGCCACGGCTTCCTGAATCGATTCTACCCGGTTGCCCCGCCTTCCCGAGACCCGCCTCCGGGCGCAGAATGCCTTCATGCACCGCGCCGCCTCCGCCCACGTTTCCCGGAAAGACCACGAAGTCGTGATCGCCGGACGGCGCCTTTGCGTGCGCACCCTGGTGCCTTCGGGCGGGCCCGACATCGGCCAGGGTCCGACCCTGGTGCTGCTCCACGAGGCCCTAGGCTGCATCGCCCAGTGGGGCCACTTCCCCGAAGAGCTCGTGCGGGCCACGGGCCTGCCGGCCCTCCTCTATGACCGCTACGGGCATGGCCAGTCCGAAGGCCTCCAGGGCCCGCGCCCTGCCGACTACCTGGAGACCGAGGCCATCGAGGTCCTGCCCCGGGTCCTCGCGGCCTTCGGCATCACGGCGCCGATCCCCTACGGCCACAGCGACGGCGGCACCATCGCCCTGCTCTTCGCTGCGGAATACCCCACGGTGCCCACCGCTGTCATCTGCGAGGCCCACCACGTGTTCCTGGAGGAAATCACCGTGCGGGGCCTGCGTCGGGCCGCCGAGGCCTACGCCACCGGGCGGCTGCGGGATCGCCTCGCTCGGCTCCACGGCGACAACCTGGATCCCCTCTTCCGAGGCTGGAACGACATCTGGCTCGCCCCTGGGCGCAAGGGTTGGGACATCACACCCCGGCTCGCCACCCTCCAGGCCCCCGTGCTGATGATCCAGGGCGAATACGACGAATACGGCAGCGAGGCCCAGATCCAGGCTGTCACCTCCCGCGTGAGCGGCCCCGCCGAGACCCTGCTCATCCCCGACTGCCGCCACGTCCCCCACCACGAATGCCGGGAGCGGGTGCTGGAACGGACCGTGGATTTCTTGGGTCGGGTGCTGGCACCCAAAGGGCTCTGACACAACGTTGCGTTCAAGAATTCGGAACAGGATCCCAGGATAGACGGGATGAGCCCTGGCGCCCCAGGCGTCGAGACATGTCCGTGAGCCCATCCCCCAGATACGGTTGGGTTTCTAGATACCTTGCCGGTTCTGCGCTGCTGGGCGGGAAGAGGTACAAGCACCCGAAACCCCAATCATCGGAGAGCCAAGGCTCCTGTCTTGACGACCCCTTTTTGTGCCTTTCTGTGTCCTTTGTGGCCATTTCGAAAAAAGTCACAGCTTTGTTTCCGCCCTGAGACAGGTCGCCCCTTTCGAACATCCAAGCCCTGATCTCACGCCCACAGCTTGCCTTTGGACCCTCAGGAGATCGCGTAGACCGTCCCCGGCTTTGGAATCGAATCGCTTGAATGTCTCTAGTTAGCCACTCAGCCCGGAGGTGACATGGGTGATCCGAACGCCGCCCCCATCCGGGTCATCACGGCGGCCTCGCTGTTCGATGGCCACGACGCCGCCATCAACCTGGTGCGGCGCCTCTTGGTGGCCCAGGGCGCTCAGGTCATCCACCTGGGGCATAACCGCAGCGTGGCCGAGATCGCCAAGGCCGCAGTGGAGGAGGATGCCCAGGCCGTCTGTGTGTCCTCGTACCAGGGCGGGCACATGGAATTCTTCGGCTACCTGGCCGAGCGGCTGCGGGAACTGGGCGCGGAGCACATCCAGGTCTTCGGCGGCGGCGGCGGCGTGATCCTGCCCACCGAGGCCGAGGCGCTGCATCGTCTGGGCGTCGAGAAGATCTACACCCCGGATGACGGCATGCGCCTGGGGGTGGAGGGCATGATCGCCGATCTGCTCGCCCGGGTGCGGCGCGCCCAGGCCGAGCTGCGCTTGCCTTCCATCCCGGGCCTGCCCGGCTGGTCCGAGCGGGCTGCCCTCGCGGGCCTCCTGACCCGGGTGATGGCGGGCGAAACCTGCCCTGCGGGGGAATCCTCCACCACGCCGGTGGTGGGCTTTACGGGGACGGGCGGCGCCGGGAAGAGCTCCCTGGTGGATGAGCTCCTGCGGCGTCTCCTGCGGGATTTCCCGACAATCAGGATCGCGGTGCTGGCCATCGATCCCACCCACAAGCGCTCCGGCGGGGCCCTGTTGGGGGACCGCCTGCGGGTGAACGTGGCCGAAGACGACCGCATCTTCTTCCGGAGCCTCGCCGCTGCGCCGGGACAGGACACCCTCACCGCCGTACGCCGCGGCATCGCGTTGCTGCGCCGCTGCGGAGCCGACCTGATCCTGGTGGAGACCACCGGCATCGGCCAGGGCGACACCGAGATCACCGAGATGGCGGAGCTGCCGATCTATGTGATGACCCGCGAATTCGGGGCTGGCACCCAGCTCGAGAAGATCAACATGCTGGACTACGCCCAGATGGTGGTCATCAACAAGTTCGAGGACAAGGGGGCCGAGGATGCCCTCATGGCCGTGCGGCGGCAGGTGCGGCGGAACCGGCACATCCCTCCGGAGGTTCCCGATGGCGCGTTGCCGGTGTACGGCACGGCGGCCGGACACTTCAATGATGCAGGCGTGGACCGCTTCTACCTCGATCTCCTGGCCCGACTCCAGGTCCCCGGGGGTCTTCCCGGGAAGTCACGACTCGCGGATCCCGGCCCTATCGCCTTCTCCAGCGACCGCAGCAGCCCCATCATCCCCTTCGAGCGACACACCTACCTTCAGGACATCGCCCGGAACGTGCGGGAGTACAAGGAGCGGGCGCGCCACCTCGCCACCCTGGCGGATCGCCTCCAGGCCTTCCGGCTTGTGGAATCCGAGGCGCCCTCGGAGGCTACGCGCGAAAAGGGGGAAGAGATCCAGCGCGCCTTTGGCGAGGCGGGGCAGGCCCTGCTCGCGGAATGGGACCGTCTGCAGCAGGCCTACGCGGGCAGCACCTTCACCTACACCGTGCGCAACCGGGAACACGCGCTGCCCCTGGTGACGGAAAGCCTCTCGGGTACGGCCATCCGCAAGGTCGAGCTGCCCGCCACGGATCGCTGGGGCGAGATCGTGCGCTTCCTCCGCCTGGAGCAGGTGCCGGGCGCCTTCCCCTTCACCAGCGGCGTCTTTCCCTTCCGCCGCAGCGACGAGGATCCCAAGCGCCAGTTCGCAGGAGAAGGCGGCCCGGAGCGCACCAACCGGCGCTTCCACTTTCTCTGCCAGGGGGAGAAGTTCCACCGTCTCTCCACGGCCTTCGACTCCGTCACGCTCTATGGTGAGGATCCCGACGAGCGCCCGGACATCTTCGGCAAGGTGGGCGAGAGCGGCGTGAGCATCGCCACCCTGGACGACATGAAGGCCCTCTACGCGGGCTTCGATCTCTGCGATCCCAACACCTCCGTGTCCATGACCATCAATGGCCCGGCCCCGGTGATCCTGGCAATGTTCTTCAACGCGGCCATCGACCAGCAACTGGAGAAGTGGAGAGCTGGGCACCAAGGGCACGAAGTCCCCGCCGACGTAGAAGCCACCATCCGACAGCAAACGCTTCAGGGCCTTCGCGGCACCGTGCAGGCCGATATTCTCAAGGAGGATCAGGCCCAGAACACCTGCATCTTCTCCATCGAATTCGCCCTGCGGATGATGGGCGATGTGCAGGCCTTCCTCATCCAGCACGATATGCGGAACTACTACTCCGTGAGTGTCTCCGGCTATCACATCGCCGAAGCCGGAGCCAATCCCATCAGCCAGCTCGCCTTCACGCTGTCCAACGGCTTCACCCTGGTGGAGTACTACCTGAGCCGGGGCATGAGCATCGATGAGATCGCGCCCAATCTCTCCTTCTTCTTCAGCTCCGGCCTCGACCCCGAATACAGCGTGATCGGTCGAGTGGCCCGGCGCATCTGGGCCATCGCCATGCGCGACCGCTACGGAGCCTCGGAGAAGAACTGCAAGCTGAAGTACCACGTGCAGACCTCCGGCCGCTCGCTGCACCTGAAGGAGATGAAGTTCAACGACATCCGCACCACCCTGCAGGCCCTGATGGCCCTCACGGACAACTGCAACTCCCTGCACACCAATGCCTACGACGAGGCGCTCACCACGCCCACCGAGGAATCTGTGCGCCTCGCCATGGCCATCCAGCTCATCATCACCAAGGAATTCGGCCTCTACCTGAACGAGAACACGCAGCAGGGTTCCTATTTCATCGAACGCCTCACCCAGGATGTGGAAGAGGCCGTGCTGGAGGAATTCGTCAATCTGGGCGCCCGGGGCGGCGTGCTGCGAGCCATGGAAACCCAATACCAGCGCTACCGCATCCAGGAAGAGTCCCTGCTCTACGAAACGCGCAAGCACTCCGGCGATCTCCCCATCGTGGGCGTCAACACCTACCTGCGGGAGGATGAGCCCGAGGTCACGGGGCCCCCGGCCATTAGCCGCGCCACCGAGGCCGAGAAGCGCGAATGCGTGCGGCGCCTCCGGGACTTCCAGGCCCGCCACGCCGCCGGATGTGAACCTGCCCTGGAACGCCTGCGGGAACAGGTGCGTCGGGGCGGCAACCTCTTCGACGTGCTCATGGAGACCGTGCGGGTGGCCAGCCTCGGCCAGATAACCGCCGTGCTCTACGAGATGGGCGGGCGCTACCGGCGCTCCGTATGATTCCTTGCCTTCGATCCTCTGAAACCTCAACCCCAACCCGAGCCCGGGAGACGCCATGTCCAGCCCTCTGACCCAACTCAACGACGAAGAACAGGCCTTCCGCGACATGGTGGCCGATTTCGCCCAGAACGAGATCGAGCCCCTGAAGATGAGCATGGATGAGGCCCAGGAGATGCGCCCCGAGCTCATCCAGAAATTCTTTGAGCTGGACATCATGGGCATTGAAGTGCCGGAGGAATACGGTGGCATCGGGTCGACCTTCTTCAACGCCATCCTCGTGATCGAGGAACTCTCCAGAGTCGACCCCTCCGTAGGCGTCCTGGTGGATGTGCAGAACACCCTCGTGAACAACTGCATCCTGCGCTGGGGCAGCGCCGCCCTGAAGGCCAAGTACCTCCCCCAGCTCTGCGAGAAGAAAATCGGCGCCTACGCCCTCTCGGAATCCGATTCCGGGTCCGACGCCTTCGCCCTGAAGTGCAGAGCGGTACCCGAGGGCGACGGCTACGTTCTGAACGGCAGCAAGCTCTGGATTACCAACGCCCAGCAGGCCGATATCTTCGTGGTCTTCGCCACGGTCAACCCCGAGGCGGGCTACAAGGGCATCACTGCCTTCATCGTGGAGCGCGGCATGCCGGGCTTCACCGTGGGGAAGAAGGAGAACAAGCTGGGCATCCGCGCCAGTTCCACCTGCGAACTCTCCTTCGCCGATGTGAAACTCGGCGCCGAACACGTGCTGGGCGAGGTGGGCAAGGGCTACAAGGTGGCCATCGAGACCCTCAACGAAGGCCGGATCGGCATCGCCGCCCAGATGCTGGGCCTCGCCGAAGGGGCGCTGGGCCACGCTCTGGCCTACACCAAGGAGCGCAAGCAGTTCGGCCAGCCCATCTTCAACTTCCAGGTCATCCAGATCCGCCTCGCCGAGATGGCCAGCCGCATCGAGGCCGCGCGCCTCATGACCTACAATGCCGCGCGGCTGAAGGACGCGGGCCAACCCTTCATCAAGGAGGCCGCCATGGCGAAGTACTTCGCCAGCCAGGTGGCCGAGTGGGTCGCCAGCGAATCCCTGGAGCTCTTTGGCGGCTACGGCTT
>JAYREN010000008.1:29985-38794 GCA_041908845.1 Holophaga sp.
GAAGTACTTTCGCGATTCCAAGATCGGCAAGATCTACGAAGGCACCACCTTCATGCAGCTGCAGACCATCGCGAAGATGCTTTGAAATTTTTCCCACCGCCCTACGCAACCCAAGGTGACTCCGCATGACCCATACCCTTGAAGAGAAACTCGCACTGCTCAGGCAGAAGACGGAACAGGCCGAGCTGGGCGGCGGTCTGGATCGCATCGAGAAGCACCACGCCTCGGGTCGCCTGACGGCCCGGGAGCGCATCGCGATCCTGCTGGACGAAGGCAGCTTCACGGAGATCGACAAGTTCGTGCTGCACCGCTGCGACAACTTCGGCATGGAGAAGACGAAGATCCCCGGCGATGGCGTCGTCACCGGTTATGGCGCCATCGACGGCCGCCTGGTTTATGTTTTCGCCCAGGACTTCACGGTGTTCGGCGGCTCCCTGTCCAAGGCCTACTCCGAGAAGATCGTGAAGATCATGGACATGGCCATGAAGAATGGCGCGCCGGTGATCGGCCTCAACGACTCCGGCGGGGCCCGCATCCAGGAGGGCGTGCAGTCGCTGGCGGGCTACTCGGATATCTTCCTGCGCAACGTGCTCTCCTCCGGCGTGGTGCCGCAGATCAGCGCCATCATGGGGCCCTGCGCGGGCGGAGCCGTGTATTCTCCGGCCATCACAGACTTCGTGTTCATGGTCAAGGACACCTCGTACATGTTCATCACGGGGCCCGAGGTCATCAAGACGGTCACCCACGAAGAGGTCACCAAGGAGGAGCTGGGTGGCGCCATGACCCACAACGAGCGCTCCGGCTGCGCCCACTTCGCCAGCAGTGACGACGAAGAATGCCTGCTGATGATCCGGGAACTGTTCTCCTTCATCCCCTCCAATAACCAGGATGATCCGCCTCTGAAGGCCTGCACCGACGATCCCAACCGCTGCGAGATCGCCCTCAACACGCTGGTGCCCGAGAACCCCAACCTCCCTTACGACATGCAGGCCATCATCAAGGCCGTGGTGGACGATGGGCTCTTCTTCGAGGTGCAGGAGCACTTCGCCAAGAACATCGCCGTGGGTTTCGCCCGTCTCAATGGCCGCTCCGTGGGCATCGTGGCCAATCAGCCCGCCTTTCTCGCCGGGGTGCTGGATGTCGATTCCTCCCTCAAGGGCGCTCGCTTTGTACGGTTTTGCGACGCCTTCAACATTCCGCTGATCTTCTTCGAGGATGTGCCAGGTTTCCTGCCGGGAGTGGGTCAGGAGCTGGGGGGCATCATCAAGCACGGCGCCAAGCTGCTCTACGCCATCGCCGAGGCCACAGTGCCCAAGCTCACGGTCATCACGCGCAAGGCCTACGGCGGCGCCTACTGCGTGATGAACTCCAAGAACATTCGCGCCGATTACTGTGTGGCCTATCCCACGGCAGAGATCGCCGTCATGGGTCCCGAGGGCGCCGTGAACATCATCCACCGGGCCGAGATCCTGAAGGCCGAGGATCCCGAAGCGCGCCGTCGCGAGCTGGTGGAGGACTACCGCGACACCTTTGCCAACCCCTACAATGCCGCCGAACTGGGCTACATCGAAGAGGTCATCGAACCCTCCCAGACGCGCCCCAAGCTGATCCGCGCCCTGGAAGCCTGCAAGAACAAGCGCGACAGCAACCCGGTGAGGAAACACGGAAACTTGCCGCTCTGAAATACATCTTTCCACGGATGCACACGGATAAACACGGATGAAAGACACCGAGCAGCGCAATCCAGGAAGGCAGATGCCAATCACCGGGGAATCCCGGGTCGGTGATGTGCGAGTGCTTTCTTATCTGTGTCCATCCGTGTACATCCGTGGACTGCTTTTTTGATGTAGCACCCTTCGGAGTGAATACATGTTCAAGAAGATCCTCATTGCCAACCGCGGCGAGATCGCCATCCGGGTGCATCGGGCCTGCCGGGAACTGGATATCCCCACGGTGGCGATCTACTCCGAGGCCGATCGGGCGGCCCTGCACGTGCGCGTTTGCGACGAGGCCTACTGTGTAGGGCCCGCCCCCAGCCGCCAGTCCTACCTCAACATGGACCGCATCCTGGAGGTCGCCCAGCAGAGCGGCGCCGATGCCATTCATCCGGGCTACGGATTTCTGTCAGAGAACGCTGAGTTTGCTGAACGCTGCGCCAGTCTGGGCATCACCTTCATCGGACCCAATACCAAGGCCATCCGCATCATGGGCAACAAGACCACCTCCCGGGTGGCGGTGGCCGAGATGGGTGTACCCCTGGTGCCGGGCATGAAGGAGAACCTGCGGGACGAGGCCCACGCCCTGGAATGGGCGGAGAAGATCGGCTTGCCCCTGATGATGAAGGCCGCGGCGGGGGGCGGCGGCAAGGGCATGCGCATGGTGACCCGCATGGCGGATGTGCCCGCCGCCTTCCGCGCGGCCCAATCCGAGGGCCTCAGCTCCTTCGGGGACGGGTCCGTATATCTGGAGCGCTACGTGGAGAGCCCGCGCCATGTGGAGATCCAGGTGCTGGGGGACAAGCACGGCAACATCGTCTATTTCCCCGAGCGCGAATGCTCCATCCAGCGCCGCCACCAGAAGGTCATCGAGGAGGCGCCCTCCACCATCGTGGATCCGGCCATGCGCCGCGCCATGGGGGAGGCCGCCGTCAAAGCCGCTCGCACCGTGGGCTACGACTCCGCGGGCACCGTGGAGTTCATCGTGTCCGGCAAGACCCGGGAGTTCTTCTTTTTGGAGATGAACACGCGGCTGCAGGTGGAGCACCCCATCACGGAGATGATCACCGGGGTGGATCTCTGCAAGGAGATGATCAAGTCCGCCGCCGGAGATCCGCTACCCTTCCGCCAGGTGGACATCCCCCTGCACGGCCACGCCATCGAGTGCCGCATCTACGCGGAGGACCCCGACAACAACTTCCTGCCCACCCCGGGGAAGATCATCGGCCTGCGAGTGCCGGGGGGCCCCTGGGTGCGGGACGAATCCGGCATGTATGAAGGCCTGGATGTGCCGATCCACTATGACCCCATGCTCTCCAAGCTCGTGGTCTGGGGCAGCACGCGGGAACGGGCCATCACCCGCATGTTGCGGGCCCTGGCCGAATACGCCGTGAAGGGCATCAAGACCACCATTCCCTTCCATGCCCGGGTCATCGGCAGCGAGGCCTTCGCCCGGGGCGACTTCGACACCCACTACATCGACAACCACTTTCGTCCGGCAGACGCGGCCCGTCCCATGCCCCACGAGGACATCGCCCTCATCGCCGCGGCCATCCAGGCCTATCGGCGGGACAAGGAGCGCGCCCAGCACCTGCTGGGAGGCCATCCCGACGGCCAAGAGCATTCGGCCTGGAAGGCCAGTGGCCGGGTGAGGAAATAGCCATGACCTACATCGCCACCTACCGAGGCCAGACCACGCGCATCCAGATCCAGGAGAAGGAAGCGGGCCAGTTCCAGCTACTCCTAGGCGACACACCGTATGCGGTGGATTTCCTGGAGCCCCAGCGCAACATCCTCTCCCTGCTCATCGGCGGCAAGTCCTACGAGGTGGATGTGGACGCCGCCGACACCAGCGACGACTTCGGCGTGATGCTCAAGGGCGACCACTACGAGATCGAGGTGGTGGAGGAGCGCAAGAAGAAGCTCGCCATGAAGATGGCCGCCGGGGCCTCGGGCCGCCAGGACCTGAAATCCCCCATGGCGGGCAATGTGCGCAAGATCCTCGTGGTTCCTGGTGAGCGGGTGGCCGCAGGCCAAGTGCTGATCATCCTCGAGGCCATGAAGATGCAGAACGAGATCAAGTCACCCATCGACGGAATCATCGCGTCGGTGACTGCCCGGGAGGAGATCACCGTGTCCCTGGGCGATCCCCTCTGTGTCGTCGATCCGCTCCCCGAGTGAAAGTGAGGCTCCCATGGACACTCCCGCTTTGAAGCTCAGCCGCCAGGAGGCCACCGCCATCCTCACCCTGGACCGGCCGGAGGCCCTCAACGCCCTCAACCTGCGTGTTTTCGATGAACTCGAGGCGGCCTTCACGACGCTGGCGAACGACCCCACCCTGCGCTGCGTCATCCTCACCGGCGCCGGGAAGGCCTTTGTGGCAGGCGCCGATATCAAGGAGATGGCGGCCTTCTCCTCCGTTCAGGCCCGGGCCTTTTCCCGTCGAGGCCAGCAGGTGATGAACCTCATCGAAAACTTCCCGCGCCCCGTGATCGCGGCGTTGAACGGCTTCGCCCTGGGCGGCGGCTGCGAACTGGCCCTGGCCTGTGATCTGCGCATCGCCAGCGAGAAGGCGAAGGCGGGCCAACCCGAAGTGAATCTGGGCGTCACGCCCGGGTTCGCGGGTACTCAGCGGCTGGCGGGGCTCGTGGGACGCTCCATGGCCAAGTACCTGCTCTTCACGGGCGAAATCATCTCCGCCGACCGCGCCCTGCAGATCGGCCTCTTCGATGAAGTCGTGGCGCCGGAACACCTACTTCCCCGCTGCCTGGAGATCGCCGCCCTCATCGCCACCAAGGGGCCCGTCGCCGTCTCCTACTGCAAGCACGCGGTGAACGTGAGCGCCGAGTCGACCCTGGCCCAGGGTCAGGCCTACGAGGCCGAGCTCTTCGCCCAGACCTTCGCCACCCGCGACCAGAAGGAAGGCATGGCCGCCTTCATCGAGAAGCGACCCGCCAATTTCACCGGCGCGTAGGGAAAAACAGCTCACCACGGAGACACGGAGGACACGGAGAAAAACCGAGCAATGCCCACTGTGTTCCCTGGACCCGTTCAGGTCGATGCCAAGCCCAGACCTAGTTCCCTAATTCTCGTTTTTGCTTTTCTCCGTGCACTCCGTGTCTCCGTGGTGGATTCCGTTTGGAGGGATTATCAATGGACCTGAACACCCGACTCCAGAACGTTTCGGTGGTGGGCGCGGCGGGCAAGATGGGCAGCGGCATCTCGCTCCTGCTGGCCCTCGAACTCGCCTACCGAGCCCTCGAGCAGAAGGACAGGACCTTCGTCCTGAACCTCATCGACATGAACGACGGGGCCCTTCACGGCCTGCTGCGCTACCTGCGGGAGCAGGCGGTCAAGGAGGCCGAGAAACAAATGTCCCGCCTGCGGCGGCTCTATGCGGACCGCGACGACCTGGTGGAGAACGGCGAGATGGTGGAGGCCTTCGTCCACGAGGTGCTGCTCCACGTCCGCACAGGCAAGACCCTGAACCTGGCCCAGGATTCCACCCTCGTGTTCGAGGCCGCCTTCGAGAGGGAGGAACTGAAGATCGATCTCTACCGGGAGCTGGCGGCCAAATGCCCCCAGGAGATGTTCATCCTCACCAACACCTCGTCCATTCCGTTGCACGTGCTCGCGGATGCCGCCGGAATGTCGGGCCGCGTCATCGGCTTCCACTTCTACAACCCGCCCGCCGTGCAGAAGCTCCTGGAAGTGATCAGGCCCTCCGTCTGCGCGGAGGAACTCCAGGCCCTGGCCCTCGAACTGGCCAATCTCCTGGGCAAAACCGTCGTTCCCTCCAACGACATCGCCGGTTTCATCGGCAACGGCCACTTCATGCGCGACGGGCTGCACGGCATCCGCGAGGCCGAGCGGCTGGCACAGGAACACGGTCTGGTTAAGGCCGTCTACATGGTCAACCGGGTTTCCCAGGAGTGGCTGCTGCGGCCCATGGGGATCTTCCAGCTCATCGACTACGTGGGTCTGGATGTGTTCCAGCTCATCCTGCGGGTCATGGACAAGTATCTGCAGGACGGCCTGCACAGCGCGCTCATCGATCGCTATCTGGAATTCGGCGTGCGAGGCGGGCAGACCTCCTCGGGCGGCCCGAAGGACGGCTTCCTGAAATACGAGAAGGGCGCCATCGTCGGCATCTACGACCCCGACCGCCGGGATTATGTGCCGCTGGATGGCACCTGGAACCGGGAGGCCGATGCCCTGCTGGGCCCCCATCCTGAGCCCGCCCTCACCTGGAAGAGCCTCCAGCGCGCGCCCGACCGGGAAGCCAAACTGCGGCCCTTCTTCGGGCGTTTCGCGGACAAGGACACCCTGGGGGTTCATCTCGCCGCCGCCCATTTCAGGGCGAGCCGGGAGACCTCCCAGCGGCTCGTGCAGGATGGCGTGGCCCACAGCGCCGAGGATGTGAACCGGGTCCTCATGCTGGGTTTCTTCCACCTCTACGGCCCCATCAACGATTACCTGGATTGAGGGAGACGACCATGAAGCGCATGCCCAAATCCCTCTATCTCGCCGCCGGCGCCTACACCGTGAGCCTCGGCACGGGGCGTCCCGAGTTCAACCCCCGCAAGCCCCGGCCCGGCCTCGAGCACTACATCCGCGAGGCGGGACAGGCGGCCCTCGCCCAGATCGATGAGGCCGCGGAGATCGACGAAGGCGTCATCGGCAATTTCATGGCGGCTCGCTTCAACAAGCAGGGCCACCTGGGTTCGCTGATGACGATTGCTCATCCCACTCTGGAGTACAAGCCCATGATCCGGGTGGAGGGGGCCTGCGCCTCCGGCGGCCTGGCACTGGCCACGGCCATCAAGAGCGTGCTCAGCGGCCTGGCGGAGAATGTGCTCGTGATGGGCGTGGAGGTGCAGAACACCGTGAAGGCGGTCTACGGCGCGGATATCCTCGCGGGCGCGGGCTGGTTTGCGGGTGAGCGCAAGCAGGGCGGCACCTACTTCTTCCCCGAGAAATTCTCCCAGCGCGCCGGGGCCTACGGCGCCAAGTACGGCGTGGAGCGCACCCGCCAGGCCATGGCCGCCTGGTACGCCACCGCCATCGAGAATGCCCGGCTCAACCCCCAGGCCCAGGAGTACCACAACGCCGTTCAGGACCTGATGGCCCAGGGCATGACCCCACCGGATGGCCGCACCTTCTGCGAGCACATCAACCTGTTCCACTGTTCCAAGGTCTCCGATGGCGCCGCCGCCATCATCGTGTGCTCCAAAGAGGGCTACAAACGTCTGGGGCTCACGCGCGAGGATGTGGTGAAGATCGTGGGTTACGGCCACGCCGCCGCCGATCTCACGGCCCCGCCGCCGGATCTCACGGAACTCACCACCAGCCGCCTGGCCTCGGCCAAGGCCCGGGACATGGCGAGGATCTCCAAGGAAGACTACGGCCTCATCGAGGTCCACGACTGCTTCAGCATCACGGGGATGCTGAGCCTCGAGGCCCTGGAATTGGCCGCTCCGGGGAAAAGCGCCGAGCTCATCCTCGCCGGTGAGAACAAGCGCAGGGGCCGGTATCCCACAAACACCGGCGGCGGCCTCATCGGCTACGGCCATCCCACCGGCGCCACCGGTGTGCGCATGGCCGTGGACCTCTGGAGGCAGCTGACGAGCAAGGCCGGCGAGGCGCAACTCTCTCTACCCAAGGAACACGGCATCATGATTTCCATGGGCGGCAACGACAAGACCGTGGTGAGTCTGGTGGTGAAGCGATAGCCTCGACCCAGAAACTAACCCTCCGCATCCTGCAGAGGCACCACCAGGATCCGTTCACAGACACACAACCGTTTCCGACGCTTTCACTGATTTCTTGAATGATGCGCTGCTTCACTGCACTGTTTCGCCCGCCTGACAAAATCATCCCGTGTCCCAAGAACTCAGCTCCCTGGCCATCCTCTTCCTGAAGCTCGGGCTCACGGCCTTTGGAGGGCCAGCGGCCCATGTCGCCATGATGGAAGAGGAGGTCGTACGGCGACGCGGCTGGATGGACCGGGACACCTTCCTGGACCTGCTTGGCACCTGCAATCTTCTGCCCGGGCCAAATTCCACCGAGATGGCCATCCACATCGGCCAGGCTCGTGGGGGCTGGCGCGGGTTGGTGGTGGCGGGCCTCTGCTTCATCCTTCCGGCGGCATTGATAACCCTGGCCCTGGCCTGGGGCTATGTGCACTTCGGACGGCTGCCCCAGGTCCATGGCCTCATGGCCGGTATCAAGCCCGTGGTCCTCGCGGTCGTGGCCCAGGCGGTGTGGAACCTCGGACGCGGCGCCCTCAAGACGCCGATTTTGGGGGGACTCGGGATGGCGGTGGTGGCAATGAGTCTCCTGGGCATCCAGGAGGCCCTCCTGATCCTGAGCACGGGAGTCGCAGCCTTGGCTATTCGTGGGGTTCGCCCTGGGGGAGAAGCGCGATCCCTGGCATGGGTGGCGCTGCCCGCGACGGTCAGCGCAGCCGTTCCTTTCAGTCTCGGGGGGCTCTTCTGGGTCTTCCTCAAGGCCGGAGCGACCCTGTTCGGCAGCGGCTACGTGCTGCTCGCCTTCCTTCGGACAGACCTGGTGCACCGCCTGGGCTGGCTCACGGAGGCTCAGCTTCTGGATGCGGTCTCGGTGGGCCAGGTCACTCCAGGCCCCGTATTCACCACTGCCACCTTCATCGGCTACCTGCTGGGGTCCTGGCAGGGCGCCGTGGTGGCGACGGTGGGGATCTTCCTTCCGGCCTTCCTCCTGGTGGGACTAAGCGCGTTCTTTGTGCCCCGCATCCGCAGGAACCCCGGATTGTCGACCTTCATGGACGGCGTGAACGTGGCTGCGGTGGCCCTGATGGCCACGGTGCTGTGGGACCTGGGGCGGTCAGCCATCATTGGACCCATTACGATCATGCTCGCGAGCGCTTCAACGTTCCTCCTAATCCGATTCAAGCTCAATGCCACTTGGCTCATCCTTAGCGGCGGCGCCATTGGGCTTTTCACGCAAACGCTCCGATGAAGACGCGCGAGGTCAACTCCTAGCTAAGCGCCGCCTGGTCGCCCTCCGACAGCACACTGCGCTGTCTCCACGCGACATTCGGGTTCGAGTCCCCC
>JAYREN010000009.1:0-36881 GCA_041908845.1 Holophaga sp.
CGGTGCCCCAGCCACGACTGGACGCGTACCAAAAGGCGTACCATCCACGGCGATCTCACAGAAATCGTTGCCCAGGTAGAAATCTCCGGGCGCATTCTCCGCCTTGAGGCCCCGAATCCGGTCGCCCCCGGCCTCGGAGATCTCTACGGCCACCACATCCGGTCGCTGCAGCCCCGAGGAGCGATAACAGCCCAGGCCCGGCAGAGCGACCAGAATGGCCGGCAGCACCGCCATCCAGGGAAGCCTCGGGGACCACGAGGACGGCCGGGAGAAAAAGGTATGGACTGGATCTGAGTGGTGCTTCATCAGGCTTTGCTCCCGGTGGGACCCGGTGGGGTAAGGGTCTATGCTAACTCACGATGCGCTTATCTGCCTTGACGAGTCTTGCCACGGGTCCCTGGCGCCGCCTTTGGGTCGCCCTCGGCTTGATCCTCATCGGGGATCTGCTCTGGACCCTAGGAAGGTTCCCCTCCCACGCCCATGGAAGAATCCAGCTCGAATCGGGCATTCCCGCGGAGGGTATGCCCGTGCTAGTCCTGGGCGCAGGCGTGCTCCGGGACCGGGAGCCCACCCAGGTCCTCCAGGGGCGCCTCCGCACCGCCCTGAATCTCTATCAGGCGGGCCGCGTCCGCTGGTTCCTGGTTTCCGGTGATAACCGCAGTCCCTATTACAACGAACCTCAGGCGATGCGGAAATGGCTCCTCAAGCAGGGCGTCCCATCCAATCGGATCGTCGCGGATTATGCCGGGCGTCGCACCTACGACAGCCTTCGTCGGGCCAAGGTGATCTTCGGCCTTCGGCGGATGGTCATCGTCACCTCGGATTTCCACCTCCCCAGGTCTGTGTTCATCGCGCAGCACCTGGGCCTGGACGCCTGGGGCGTGGCCGCCCCCACGGAATCCCATCCCTGGTACCGTCGCCTCGGGTTCTGGACCCGCGAATACATGGCCCGACACGCCGCCCTCCTGGATGCCTGGTTCCCCCCCGACACCCTCTTGGGTCCCCGCGAGCCAACCCCCGAGGACTGGCTGGATCCCAACTCCGGAGCCACGCCATGAAGCCCCGGGGTGAACTATTGGTCCTCGCGGCGGGACGGCTACCCCAGGGCCGCTACGGCGGCAGCCTCGCGGGTCAGGGGGCCGTTCAGCTCGGTGCAGCTGCTGTCCGCGGGCTGCTGATCGATCCGGCCCTGCCCGCCCCAGGCCGCATCTATTGGGGCATGGCCCGGTCCCACACCCAGGGTATGAACCCGGCCCGTACCATCGCGCTGGGGGCGGGGCTGGGAACTCCCTGTCTCGGCTCCACCCTCAACATGGCCTGTGCTTCCTCCCTTGAAGCCGTCTTCCTCGCGGGCCAGACCCTCAGCCTTGGATTTCCCCAACCGATCCTCGCCGGGGGCAGCGAGGCCATGTCGGATACTCCGCACCTGCTGCCAGGCCTGCGCTGGGGCTTTGAGTCAGGCCACCGAAGACTCCCGGATGTGATGCACCAGGACGGCCTACGCTGCCCAGTGACAGGACTGCTCATGGGCGAGACCATCGAACAACTGGTGGCCAAACGGGGCATTTCACGGGCCGAGGCCGACGCTTACGCCCTGGAGAGCCACCGGCGAGCGGCGGTGGCGGATTTCGCGCCCGAGCGACTCACTCATGCCCTCCTGGATCACGACGAATGCATCCGAAAGGGGGTCTCCCTTGAGGACCTTCAGGCCCTGCCTCCGGTCTTCAACCCCATGGGCCAAGTGACGGCGGGAAACGCCTCGGCCCTTTCGGACGGAGCCGCCGCCTTGCTGCTGGCCCGACGGGATCAGATCGGAACCCGACCGCCTCTGGCGCGTATCCTCGCCTGGTCGGAGGCCGGGCTGGACCCATTGGACATGGGCGAGGGTCCGGTCTTCGCCGTGCGCACCCTTCTCGAGGAAACCTCGCTCAAGGTCCCGGATATCCACCTCTGGGAGCTCAATGAGGCCTTCGCGGCCCAGGTAATCTGCTGTGCCCGCCAACTCGAATTGCCCATGGATCGACTCAACGTGGCCGGGGGCGGCATCAGCCTGGGCCACCCCATCGGCGCCAGCGGTGCCCGCATCCTGGTCACTCTGATCCATCAGCTTCGATTGCGGGGGGGAGGACTCGGGGTGGCCACCCTCGGCATCGGCGGAGGAATCGGCCAAGCGGTATTACTGGAGGTTCGCTAACTCGATGGCAGCAGCTCCCTGGGAAAAGCCAATGCCCTGATCGCCACGACCTTCCAGCGGGGCAGCCTCCGCTTCGAGTGGGTGCACCAGAAGCTCGATGGCACCAGATTTCCGGTGGACGTCATGCTCACCGCCATTCCCTGGCAGGAGAAGTGGATCCTCCACACGGCTTGGCGGGGTCTCTCCGATCAGAAACGTGCATAAGAGGAACGCCGCACCATGGAGGGGCAGATGCAGCAGGCCCAGCGCCTGGAGAGCCTTGGCGTAATGGCTGGGGGCATCGCCCATGACTTCAACAACATTCTGACGGCCCTTCTGGGCAACCTGAACCTAGCCTAGCCCATCTGAATATCCCCGAGGAATCCCCGGCCGTCCCCTTTCTGGACAGTGCGGAGACCGCCGTGCTGAGGGCCTCATCCCAGGCCCCATGTCGCGCTGGAAGTCAGCGACACAGGCTGCGGGATTCCATCGGAGCTCCGCGAGCGGATCTTCGAGCCCTTCTTCACCACGAAGCTCACGGGCCGCGGGCTGGGGCTCGCGGCCATGCTCGGCATCCTCCGGGGCCACCACGCCGGGGTCCAGATCCAGAGCGAAGTGGGGCGCGGCTCTACCTTCCGGCTCACCTTCCCAGCCGGGAAGGGCCAGGTCCAGGATTCTCCCGCGGAAAAGGCCCCGGTCGGCCAACTCTCCCAGACCATGGCCCTACTTGTGGATGACGAGCCCATGGTCCTTGAGATGGCAGAGTCCTCCCTGACGCAAATGGGCTGCCAAGTCCTCATGGCCTGGAGGCCCTCGAAATCTACTGGGCCGACCCCGCCCGAATCGACCTGGTGGTCATGGATCTCACCATGCCCCGCATGGATGGCCGCGGAGCCTTCCAGGAGATGGAGAAAGTCCATCCCGGCGTCCGAGTCATTCTCAGCAGCGGCTTCAGCGAACAGGAAACCGTTCCGCAACTTCTTGGCAAGGGCCTGACGGGCTTCCTGCAAAAGCCTTACACCCTCGGAGCTCCCCGCAAGATCGTGCAGGAAGTGCTGCCCCACTGATCAGCTGCGATCAAGCCGCTGTACCTCTGATCACGGGGCTTCGGTTCGGGTAGGTTTGGGAATGGGTGGCACCTTCTACACCCATTCCTTCCGGCGAAATTCCGCCGCCAGCCAGGCGGTGAAGAGCAGCGCCAGGAGGCCCAACGCGCCGTAGGCCAAGGTGGGCGTCATGGACTTCAAGGGGATGTAGAGTGCGCCCGCGGCCGCCATCCCAGCGAAGGATGCGAAGTTGGCCGAGGCCCATACGGCGCCCTTCCGCGCGGGTGCGGGCCGGGTCTGCAAAAAGCTCTCGCAGGGGATGAGGAAAAGCCCCCCCGCCAGGCCTGCGAGACCGATCAGGGAGAAGACCAGGGGAACCTGGAACGAGCCCGGCGCGAGCGGAACCAGGGCGATGGCGCCCATGAGGACCGCCATTCCAAGGCCTGCGGGAATCAGCACCCTGAACCAGCGCGACCCACGGGCAAACCGCGCGGACAGAAGGCTGCCGCCGGCCAAGCCCAGCATCTGCGCCGCGACCAGGAGACCCGCGCCGGTCTTCCCAAGGGAGAACTGATTGACGGCCAGAGGGTTGATGACCTGCACCTGGAACACCCCCATGGCCCAGATGAACACATCGGCCAGGAGAATACGCCCGAGTTGGCGATCCTTCCAGACATTGACCAGCTCCCGCAGGGTGTCCAGAGGTCCCGACCAGGGAAAGGGACGCCCGGGATCTGCGGGGGGACGAACGGGTGTGCCGAAGCCCACCGCCAGCCCCAGGATGGCGAAACCGACGACACAGAGACCGAGCACGCCCCGACCATGGGCGGCGCCCAGGATCGCCGGGCCTTGCAGATCCAGGATGGGACCGGCCAGGGAAATGCCGATCAGGATGCCGATGTTCACGATCATCCGCAGGATGGCATTGGCCTTCAAAACGTGACCGGCGGGGTAGAGCTCGGGGAGGGAGCCATTCAGCGCTGGACTGAAGAAGGTGGACTGCACACCCATCAGGCCAACCATCCCCACCATCACCCAGAGCTGCCCGGTGAGCACGCCGTAGCTGCCAACACAGGCAGCCGCCAGCTCGAGACTCTTGGCAGCGATGACCACGTTTCGCTTGGGGAAGCGGTCCGCCATCCAGCCGGCCGGGGCGGCGAAAAGCATGAAGGGCACACTGAATGCGATGACCACGTAGCCCTGGAACTGTTCCTGCAGGGCCGCCACCGCCAGCAGCATCACCGCCTGCTTGAAGAAGTTGTCGTTGAGGTTGCCCAGGAAATAGGCCCCGGCCATGGCGGCGAACTGGCCGCGGACCTGTCTGACCTTCAGCGGTTCGTCGAGATCCGGCACGGGCCCTCGCTGGAAAAGTGGATTCGGGTCGATTGTAGCGGTTGGACTCGACCTTCCTGCAATTCAAGGGGGGGATTAAACCGTTCGCCCCCTGCCTCCGAACACTCCTAGTCAGGGCTGCGCCCTTGGCGCATCATGTCACGAGGCTAAGTTCTTTCCGAGGTTCCCATGTCCGATTCCCCGCTCATCCGGCTGCGCGATATCACCAAGGTCTACCTGATGGGTGACATGGAAGTGCGGGCCTTGGATGGTGTCGATCTCGATATCCAGCGGGGCGAGTACGTGGCCATCATGGGCCCCAGTGGCTCGGGCAAGTCCACCATGATGAACATGATCGGCTGCCTGGACAGTCCCACCACCGGCAGCTACGACCTGAACAACAAGGTCGTTTCGGCGATGTCTGACGATGAACTGGCCCAGATCCGCAACGAGGAGATCGGCTTCGTCTTCCAGACCTTCAACCTGCTGGCCCGCACCACGGCCCTGCAGAACGTCGAGCTGCCCCTCATCTATGCGGGAATCCCCCCTCACGAGCGCCACGCCATGGCCAAGCGCGCCCTGGAGGATGTGGGCCTCGGGCCCCGCTCGGATCACATGCCCAACCAGCTCTCGGGTGGTCAGCGTCAGCGCGTGGCCATCGCCCGGGCCCTGGTGAACCGCCCCTCAATCCTGCTGGCTGACGAACCCACGGGCGCCCTGGATTCCAAGACCAGCATCGAGATCATGGCCCTCTTCGAGGATCTATACCAGAAGGGCAACACCATCATCCTCGTGACCCACGAAGAAGACATCGCCCGCCACGCCCACCGCATCGTAAAGCTGCTGGACGGCAAGATCAAGCACGACGAACCCAACACCCCCATAAGCCTGGAGGAACATCTCGCTCACCTCCAGGCCTGGGCCGACAAGGACTGAGCTACTTCAGAACCGGCAGTTCCAGGAATGAGCCCCCGGCGCCAAAGAAGACCCGATGGGTAGCCTTCTGGAAATCCTCTGCCTTGGCGGAATAGATGTCCGTGAACACTTGGGGATTGCGGTCCATGAGGGGAAACCAACTGCTCTGTACCTGGACCATGAGTCGATGGCCCTTCCGGAAGGTGTGGCAGATATCGTTCAGGGCCCATTCCACCGGCGTTCGCTGACCGGGCACGAAGGGCTCAGGCCTTTCGAGACTGTTTCGAAACTTGCCCCGCATGACCTCGCCTCGCACCAGTTGCTGATAACCCCCCAGGGCCTGCGGCCCGGCCTCGGCTTCCGGGTAGACATCCACGACCTTGGCCACCCAGTCGGCATCGGTGCCGGTGGTGCTCACTTCCAGATGCACCCGCAGGGGGCCGGCCACGGTCATGTCTTCCGGCAGGGGCTCCGTCTGGTAGACCAAAACATCCGAGCGGGAGGCCACAAACCGCTGATCCGCCGTCATGTAGTGAACGGGCATGCCAATGTGACGGTCGTTGAGGAAAGGTACCGGTCGGGCCGGATCGGCGATGAATTCGTCGAACCCGGTAGTCCCTGCAGGCGCGAAAGTCAGTGCGCCCCCCGGCTGGAAAAAGACCTGGGTGGCCGAGGAGGTCGGCGGCCACTGCTCGAAGCGGCGCCATCGGTTCACCCCCGTGTTAAACACAAACGCCTTGGGGAGATCGGCGCCCTTGCCGCCTTTGAGCTGCTGCATGAAGAAGGGGAACAGCACCTGTTCCTGGAAAAACACCGTCGTGTTCGAGCCGAATTGCACATCTCCCAGGCGCTCACCCAGATCGCGCTCCCACTGCCCGTGATGCCAGGGCCCCATCACCAGATGGTTCTCCGTTGAAGCACTCTGGACTTGCAGGGTCTTGAAGAGTTCCAGGGAACCGAAGAGGTTTTCTGCATCGAACCAGCCCCCCACCGTCAGCACAGCGGGTTTCACAGCCCTGAGATGGGGACGGAGATTCCGCTGCTGCCAGTACGCATCGCAGGTACCGTGGGCCATCACCTCGTTCCAGAATGGAATGCCCCCGTGGAATTACTTCGCATTGGCATTGGAGAGAGGCCCCAGGCCGAGAAAGAACCCATAGCCATCGTTCGTCCGATAGTCGAAGGGTTCGGGCCTGGTCGAGGTTGGCCCGCATCGGGGCGCGCCAAACCAGGTCATGAAGTTGAACAGGTGCGGTAGCCAGAGGGCGCCGTTGCGATGGAAGTCGTCCCCTTGGAACCAGTCCATGATGGGCGCCTGGGGCGAGACGGCCTTCAGGGCCGGGTGGCCGCACAGCATGCCCGCCGCCGCGTAGAAACCGGGATAGCTGATGCCCCACTGCCCCACGCGGCCGTTGTGCCGGGGCACATGGCGGAGCAGCCATTCGATGGTGTCGTGGGTGTCGCTGCTCTCGTCGATATCCTGTGGCCCTTGTTTCTCCGCCTTATGGGGCGTCAGATCGATGAAGCGTCCCTCGCTCTTCATCCGCCCCCGCACATCCTGGTACACGAAGATGAAGCCCTCCTTCTCGAAGACCGAGGAGGGGCCCAATTCTCGGGGGAAGGCCCGCCCACCGTAGGGCGCCACCCCATAGGGCGTCCGGTTCAGGAGGATCGGGAAGGTGCGACGCCTGTCCCTGGGTGCGTAGATGGCCGTGAAGAGCCGGGTGCCATCCCGCATGGGGATCATGACTTCCTGCTTGGTGTAGTGGCGCCGAACCCGGGTCGCGCCCTGGGAAACCAGCGACCCGCAGCCGATAAACGCCCCCACCAGCACGACCAGGCGCAGAAGGGACGGCATCATGGGGGCTCCGGGCAGGTCCCTCATTGTGCCCATAAAACCAATAGCGCCGAGCAAGCCCGACGCCATTGATTTTATGAAGAATCTTCTCAACCCTTGGAGGGAGTCGCCTCAGTCTCCTTGGTGGCGGGCTCGGGCTTGGCCCCCTCCTGTTTCTGAGCCCAGATACCCGTGACGATGGGTGCGTCATCCACCTTCTTCTGGGCGGGATCCCAGCTGCGGGTCACCTTCATGTTGAAGGGATTCGCCTTGCTGGACATCCAGCCCGGGTCATCCACGATGACGTAGACGCTGCGGGTCTCCTTGCTGGGGTTGTGGTATTTCACTTCCGGATTGCCTGTGGGGATGAGGTTCTGGAGCATGCCTTCCTCCAGGGAGCCCCACTTGTTGACCATCCCGAGGCGGAACCAGCCCTCGTTGCTGTGGGTGAGGCGAACATGGAGGCTCTCCCCAGCCGGCACGCGGAAACCGTAGGCCGTCCAGCCGGCGGGGTAATCCGAAACGCCCGTGAATTCGGCCTGGTCTTCGCCAACGGGATGCACGGCGATGGAACCGCGGCGAGCCATGTGCTGGATTTCGGCCATGATGTCGCGCTGACGCCAGTAGGCGGGCGTGGGACGTTCCGCGCACCGGATCATTGGGCGAGGGGCGACGATGGCGTTTGTGGCAGGCCGAGCGGGGGCCTCTCGAACGGTCGGGCGATGGATCGGCCTGCCATCGCGGGGCGACCCAGGGCGATCCGGCATCACCCGCGCCGGGGGGCGTTCCATGGAGGGCATGGGACGGGGGGTTGCCGGGGGGCGCTGCATCGAAGGCATGGGACGAGGGGTTGCTGGGGGGCGTTCGGAAAGCCGCCCCTGGGCTTGCACAAAACCTGCGCCGGAAAGGGAAAGGGCGAGCACGAGGTGCCCGGACCTTCCCCAATGCCTTGAGTGGGAAAGGGGATTCGGGGACATGGGACCTCCTCCGGAGATTAAAGGCTAAGTTTGACCAAGCATAGCCCGTGCCTTGGTCATACCCTGGCTCATTTGATGGCCCGCCCATCGGTCCCGTGACCCGCGCGGATACACTGGGAGACTCGTTCAGGAGGTTCCCGGGTGTTTGGCAAGATCCAGCAGATCCATTTCGTGGGCATTGGCGGCATCGGCATGTCCGGCATCGCGGAAGTGCTTGTCAATCTCGGCTACAAGGTGAGCGGCTCAGACCTCAAGGAGAGCACCACCACCCAGCGCCTGGCTTCCATGGGCGTGGAGATCCAGATCGGCCATGATGCGAAGTGCATCCAGGGTGCCCAGGTTGTCGTGATTTCCAGCGCCGTGCGAGGTGACAACCCCGAGGTACTGGCCGCCCATACCGCCAAGATCCCCGTCATCCCCCGGGGCGAGATGCTGGCCGAGCTGATGCGCATGAAGTACGGCATCGCTGTGGCGGGCTCCCATGGCAAGACCACCACTACCAGCATGATTGCCCAGGTGCTCAGCCAGGGCGGCATCGACCCCACCATCGTGGTGGGCGGCAAGCTGGGGGCCATCGGCAGCAACGCCAAACTAGGCAAGGGCCCATTCCTGGTGGCCGAGGCGGATGAGAGCGATGGCAGTTTCCTCATGCTCAGCCCCACCATCGCCGTGATCACCAACATCGACCGGGAACACCTGGATCACTACAAGGACCTGGACGAGATCAAGGAGGCCTTCGTGGCCTTCGGCAACAAGATCCCTTTCTATGGCAGCGTCTTCGCCTGCATGGACTGCCCCAACGTGGCCGCCGTGCGGCCCCGGCTCAAGCGGCAGGTCCGCACCTACGGCACCAATCCCCAAGTGGATCTGCGGGCCTACGACATCCAGCCGGACGGCTTCCGCACCCATTTCAAGGTGCGCGCCTTCGGCGAGGAACTGGGCGCTTTCTCCCTGGGAGTACCGGGCCACCATATGGTGCTCAATGCCCTGGCCGCCATTGGCGTGGCCCTGGAGATGGGCGTGGAGCGAGAAATCATCCACGCCAGCCTGGCCAGCTTCACCGGGGCGGACCGGCGCTTTTCCAAGCGCGGCGAGCGCAAGGGCGTCACCGTCATCGACGACTATGGTCACCATCCCACCGAAATCGCCGCCACCCTGGAGGCCGCCCGCAAGGGCTTCCCCGAGCGCCGCATCGTCGCCGCCTTTCAGCCGCATCGCTACACCCGCACCCAGGCCCTGCTGGAGGAATTCGGCCAGGCCTTTTTCAATGCCGATGTGGTGGCCGTCACCGACATCTACGCCGCCAGCGAACCGCCCATTCCGGGCCTCACGGGGCGCACCCTGATGGACAACATCCTCTCCCACGGCCAGCGGGAGGCCCACTACTGCCCCAAGGTGGAGGACCTGCCCGACTTCCTGAATGGACTCGTACAGCCGGGCGATTTGCTCATCACCTTCGGGGCGGGCAGCATCACCCAGGTGGGGCTGCGCTTCCTCGAGCTTCCCTGATGGGCAGGCGAATCACCCTCGCCCTTACGGGAGCCTCGGGTTCCGGTTTCGGCGTGGCAGTGCTGAAGCGCCTCGCCGCCAGCCCCGAAATCGAGCGGATCACCCTGCTCCTTTCCACGACTGGAAGGCGCTGCCTCGCCGATGAGTGCGGCCTGACGGACAAGGATCTGGGCACCCTGGATCCCAAGATCCTCCTGCACAGCGAGAAGGATCTGGGCGCCGCCATCAGCAGCGGCAGCCATCGCCAGGACGGCATGGTCCTCGTGCCCTGCAGCGCGGGGGCCCTGGGCCGCATCGCCTCCGGCGTGAGCGACACGCTCGTATCCCGGGCGGCGGACGTCTGCCTGAAAGAGCGCCGCCCGCTGGTGCTCTGCCTGCGGGAGACGCCCCTCAACCGCATCCACTTGGAAAACATGCTGCGGGTCCACGACGCCGGCGCCATCGTGATGCCCCTCATGCCTGGCTTCTACTACGGCCCAAAATCCATCGAGGATCTCTTCGACGCCTTCGCCACCCGAGTCTTGGATCAATTGGCCATCCGAGAAGAAGACTCCCGCCGTTGGAAGGCCTAGGCGCCCGTCCAGAGTATGCTGATGACATTCCCAGGAGCCATCATGCGTGCGCCGGTACTAGCCCTTTCCGCTTCCCTCCTGCTTCTGTCGCCCGCCTTCGGCCAGTCGAAGAAAGCGGCGCCCGCCCAGGAAACCGAAACCAAGATCAAATGGGACGGCGAGTGGGTGCTGATCCCCGACGAAAGCGACAAGGTGGAACCCGCCCTCGATGAGCATTTGAAGGATCAGAACTTCGCCAAGAAGTTGTATTGGAAGAAGAAGCTCAAGAGCGCCTGCCTCTCGCCCCAGATGCTGGACATCCTCTACGGGCGAGACGGGTTTTCAGTCACGGCGGGCAAGGAGCGCCCGGCCGAAAGCGCGCCGGACGGCACCGCCAGCGAATGGAAACGCAGTGATGGCGAAGTGTTCCAGGTCACGCTGCGCAAGGATGGCGCCCGCATGACCCAGACCTTCCAGGGCGACGGCTACTCCCTCACCAACGTCTACTCCATGCGCAAGGACGGCCAGAGCCTGGCCGTGCAGATCACCTACACCCATCCCAAGCTGGATGCCTTCAGCTACAAGCTGGTCTACAAGCGGGCCGAGTAGCCCCCTATGGAGTTGGCCCGGCCCAAACCTTTTCATCCGGCCCTTTGGGCACCCGGACCCCACACCCAGACCATCCTTTCCCATCTGTGGAAGACTCCTTCGGCGCCTCTGGCTTGGTCGCCTGAGCTCCTGGAACTCGAGGCGGGCGAGAGGCTGCGCCTTGAGGTCCTGCCGGGTGAATCCGACACCGTAGTGGTCTTCTTCCACGGCCTCGGTGGCCATGCGGGATCCTCGTACGTCCGTCGCAGTGCCGGGCTGGCCGCGGCCCGAGGGCACAACGTGATCTCCGCCAACCACCGCGGGGCAGGGTTGGGCATGGGCCTGGCCCGCAGGCCCTACCACTGCGGCTCCACGGGCGATGTGGCCGCAGTCCTCGAATTCGCCCGTCGACGCTTTCCCGACAGACGCGTCATCGCCGCGGGTTTCTCGCTGAGCGCCGCCATGCTGGCGCTGCTCCTGGGGCGGGACAAGCATCTCGCCCTTCCCGATGGAGCCCTGATCGTGAATCCCCCGGGTGACCTCGAGGCCTGCTCCCACCGCCTGCTGCGCGGCCTGAACCGCCTCTATGACCGACGCTTCGTCAAGCTTTTGCGCCACCACGTGGAGGCCCGCCCGGGCGGCACGCCGCTGCCCCCCACGCCCACACTGCGGGACTTCGATGAGGTCTACACCGCGCCCAAGGCGGGTTTCAGGGATCGCGCCGACTACTACGCCCGCTGCAGTTGCGGCCCCCACGTCGGCGGCATTGAAACGCCCACGGTGATCCTCACCAGCGAAGACGATCCCTTCGCTCCCGCTTCGGATCTGGGACCGCCTTCACCGGCCGTGCACCTCCACCTGGAGCGCCAAGGCGGACACTGCGGCTACCTCGCCGCGGAAAAAACACCTCACGGGAACCACCGCTGGATGGACTACGCACTGGACCACTACCTCGCGCAGCTCAGCGTCGCCTTGCCCCGGGATACAACCAGGGCTTGAGCAATCGCGTGACGCCCGGCATCACCACCCAGGTCATGAGGATCACCATCAGGGTGGCGGTGAAGAGGGCCTTGGGAACCAAGGGCCAGGAACGTATCAGAGGTGCCAGTAAGACCATGTTGAAGAGCGTGAGAGGAAACAGCCCGGCCATCACGGAGGCCGCCACCTTCCACACGGGCGGTGGCGGTGCCACATCCGGCGGCAACAGCCCGAAGAGCTGCTCCAGACCGCTGATGAGCTGGGCGGGGCCCTGGGATTCCACCAGGGGTTCAGCCTTCTCCAGCCACAGACGTCGGTCCTCAGATTCGAGCCAGGCTCGCAGGTTCTGGGGCGTGTCGAAGGTGTAGACAAAGACCCACTCGGCCTGGGCGCCCTCCACCGGTGGCACGACCTGTCCGCTGAGATGCCCCGGATAGGTCGCCATCACCCCGTTGAAACCCGCGATCCAGGCGCGGAATGCGTCCTCCTTGCCGGTCTTGATCCGACGAGAGAGCACGACGGTAGCAACGGGGGCATCCGCAGGGGCGGGCATCATGGTTTTCTCCAGCGGGCTCGCGGGCCCATGGACGAGCTTAGCGCCGGGCCATCGGTCCCGCGTCACGAAGCTCCTGCACGAGGCCCGGGAGCACCGCCACCACCCGGGCGATCTCGTCCTCGGTAGTGAAGCGGCTCAGGCTCAGCCGCACCGTTCCCCGGGCAAAGGCTCCATCTTCGCCCATGGCCCGAAGCACATGACTGGGCTCCTTCTGGCCGGTGGTGCAGGCGCTGCCGGTGGCCACACAGATGCCGGCCTGACTCAGGCGCAGCAGAAGAGCTTCTCCTTCGATCCCGGCGAAACCGATGAAGCTGGTGTTGGGAAGGCGGGGCGCCGCCTCGCCGTGGATGCGGATTTCAGGCACCGCGGCCCTCAGGGCCGTCTCCAAGCCATCCCGCAACTGCCGTACGCGCGCCATGTCGCCGAGCCCCGACTGGGCCAGCGCCGCCGCCCGGCCGAAACCCACGATGCCCGGCAGGTTCTCCGTGCCCCCCCGGCGCCCTCGCTCCTGATGTCCCCCCACCATGAAGGGCTTCAGGCGCAGGCCCCGGCGGATGAAGAGGGCCCCCACACCCTTGGGGCCATGCAGCTTGTGGGCGCTGAGATTCAGCAGATCCACGGGCAGGGCCGCGAGATCCAGGGGCAGCTTTCCCCCCCCCTGGGTGCCGTCCACGTGGAAGAGCGCGCCCTTGGCCTTGACGATCCTCGCGATGGCTTCCAGGGGAAAGCACACGCCGGTCTCATTGTTGGCGGCCATCACGGAGACCAGGGCCGTATCCGGACGGATGGCCGCTTCCAGGTTTCCCAGGTCCAATTGGCCTTCTCTGTCCACCGCCAGCAAGGTGACCTCGGCTCCCTGGCGCCGCAGCCATTCCACCAGCGCCATCACGGCGCTGTGCTCCACGGCGGTGGTGATGAAGTGCCGCTTGGCCGGGAAGGCCTCGAACACACCTCGGAAGGCGTGGTTGAGCCCCTCGGTGCCGCTGCCGTTGAACACCAGTTCCGCGGGCTGACAGTTGAGCAGGCCCGCCACCTGTTCGCGAGCCTGCACCAGGGCTCCTTCCGCCAACAGACCCAGCACGTGGGCCGAGCTGGGATTCCCGTAGTGTTCCTGGAAGCAGGGCAGCATGGCCTCCAACGCCTCGGGAGCCAGCCGGGTGGTGGCGTTGTTGTCGAGGTAGACGCAGTCCGGCATGCCCGAGCTATCGCAATCGGGCCAGGTAGGCGCCCCGGGTGCGGTCCACCACATCCCAGGCACCCTGGACCTCAGGATCGAGGCTCGCCCATCCACCACAGTCGATCAACGCCCAAACCTGCCGACTCGGCTCCGCAGCCTGCATCTGCCTCGCAACCCGATTGAGAGCTTTGAGGTCTTCGTAGAACCACTGATTGCGCTCATCGGGGGGTAGCCGATCCCGCCCAAAGGCCAATTCGCCGGTTCCTCCAACGACGACGACTCTCCGTCCAGTCTGCAGGGGAATCGCCTGGAAGTAGTAACCCGCGCTGATCCATTGAGCCTCCGCTGGGGCCTTGCGGATCATTGAATAGGTGGACTTGTCTCGCTCCAGCGTCTTCTTGGCAGAGAGACTCACCAACAGCATCAGAAGGCCCAGGGCACCCATCCATCGATTGCTGGTCAGCCCCGCAGGGCGGAAGGCCCAGAAGCCCAGCAGGAGAAAACCTACCCCCAGGCCCATTACCCAAGGAAAGCCCACTGGGCTCTTCAACAGAAAGGGCGCCACCAAGGCGAAAATGGCCCCGAGTGTGAGCAGCTCGCATCCGTGCCTGCGGAGTGCCTTGCCTTCCTCGCCCTCGAATTCCATGGCGCAGGCCAGTGCCACCAGGGGCACGACCACCGGCAAGATGTACTGGGCCAGTTTGGAGCCGGAGGCGCTGAAGAAGAGGAATGGCACCGCGAAGGCCATCAGGGTGAAGCCCACGGTCCAGCGATGCAGGACCGCCCCCTCGACCATGGGGCCCTTGTTGCGCCGCGCGAAGCGCCACCCCCGCCAGAGCCCCGCCACAGTGGCCGAGAGCCAGGGCAGCAGGCCCACCAGCAGGACGCCCACGAAGTAGAGCTTGTCCAGAATCGGGTTCTTGGCGCCTTGGCGGGCGTGCACATTGCTGGTGAACCGGGCGAAGTGCTCATGGATGAAGAAGAACTGGGCGTGGCCCGGGTTGGCCTTTTCCACGAACCAGAACCAGGGCACGGAAATCGCGAGGAAGAGCAGCCAGCCTAAGGGATCGAAGAGCACCCGGAGCACTGTGTTCCTGAGCCTCGAATCTCGCCAGGTGAAAGCTAGTGAGGCCAACATGACGCCCCCCAGGAGCACTGGCGCCGCCAGCCCCTTGGTGAGCAGCGCCAGGGCTGCAGCCCCGAAAGCGCCGAGGGTCCAGGCCAAGGCGCCGCGGCCCTCGTAGCGGGCTGTCACGGCCTCCGCGGCAAAGACCGCACTCGCCACCAGGAAGGCCGAGAAGAGCGCGTCCAAGGTAAGGATCTGGGCGCTGATGAAGCCCAGGTTTGAGGTGGCCACCATGAAGGCCGCCCACATGGGCCGCCGCGCCCCCAGGCGCCGGGCCAGAAGGTAGGCCGCACCCATGGAAACCAGAGTCGCCAGAGCCAGGGGCAGTCGGGCGGCGATGGCGTTGTAGCCGAAGGCCTTCATGCTGAGCGCCGAGAGCCAGTACTGCAGGGGCGGTTTCTCGAAGTACGGCACGAAATTCAGCCTGGGCGTGAGCCAATCCCCCAGGGCCAGCATTTCCCTGGGAATCTCCGCATACCGAGCCTCATCCGGCTCCCAGAGTGGGCGCAGGAAGAGGGGCACTAGGCCGAGGCACAGCCAGGTGAAAAGGAATTGAAGGCGTTCGCGTCGCGTCATTCCTCCAGAGTACCGGCTCCCCAGGGCGCCACCAAGAACACCTTGGCCACTCCGCCGGCCACATTAATGGCCTGCCCACTCCCTGCCGAAGAATGGCTGCACAGAGATCCCGCTCCCATGACCGCGAGCCCCCCAAAAGACCGTCCCGGCGCCTTCCATTCCATAGACTCGGCGAGCCTGCCGGCCTCGCTGCGGGAAGGCTCGGAGCAATACTTTCACGCGCTCCTGCTGGCCCTTCCCGACCTGCTGTTCGTGTTCGACCGAGCGGGCCTTTTCCTGGCCTGCCATGTGGGCCAGGGGGCCACCCTCGCCCTGCCCCCGGAAGCCTTTATCGGCCGGAGCGTTACGGAGATTTTTCCGAATGAACTCGGACAGCAGGTGTTGCAGATCCTGGCCCAGGTCTGCGAGACCGGAAGCCGTGCCTCCCTCACTTATCAGATCGCCCTGCCCACAGGCAACCACACCTACCAGGGCACTTTCACGCCAGTCACCCCGGAGAGCGTGATGCTGCTGGCCCGAGACATCACGGAGCAGGTGGAAACCCAGACCGCCCTCCGGCGAAGCCGGGACGAGATCACCCATATTCTGGACCGCGTCCATGACGGTTTCGTGGCGTTGGACAAGGACTGGCGATACACCTACGTCAACCATCAGGCCTCAGTCATGCTCCAGCGCCAGACTCCCGCCGATCTCATCGGCAGGCACATCTGGACGGAGTATCCCGAAGGCGTGGGCCAACCCTTCTACCACGCCTACCAGCGGGCCATGGAGACCCAGCAGCCCCAGTTCTTGGTGGAGCAATACGAGCCCTGGGATCTCTGGTTCGAGAACCGCATCTACCCCTCCCCTGACGGCCTTTCCATCTTCTTTACCGACGTCACGGAACGGAAGCGCGCGGAGCTGTCCCTGCGCACAAGCCAGGCCAAGCTGCTGACCGTCACGGAACACTCGCCGGACTTCATTGTCCAACTGGACCTCGAGGGCCGGATCCAGTACGTGAACAGGCTGAAACCGGACTATGCCGTGACGGATGTGATCGGGCGGAACTGGCTGCTCGGCTTGGCCGAAGACGACCAGGGGGCAGCCCATTCCGCGCTCCTCGAGGCCATCGCCACACTCCGGCAGACGGAATTCGAAGCCGTGACCGGAGGACAGCGAAGCGAGCAGCTCCGGTATCGATGCCGGGTGAACCCGGTCCTGAGGGGCGAGCACTTGGACAGCCTCATCCTTTTCTGCACGGATATCACCGAGCAGAGGCGCCTCCAGGAGGAGCACCGGCAGCTGGAGCTCCAGCTCGCCCGCGCCCAGAAGATGGAAAGCCTTGGCAGCCTCGCGGGCGGAGTGGCCCACGACATGAACAACGTGCTGGGCGCAATCCTGGGCTTGGCTTCCGGTTGTCGTGTGGGGCAGGCGGATGGCAGCCCCCTGGCGGCAGCCTTTGACACCATCGCCAAGGCCTGTGATCGCGGACGCAGCCTGGTGCAGAGCCTGCTTAACTTCGCGCGCCAGGGACTGGCCGAAGAACGATCCCTGGACCTGAACGCCCTGATCCGCGAAGAGATCCTCCTCCTGGAGCGGACCACGCTGCAGCGGGTTCGCCTCGTGACCGATCTGGATCCAGACCTTCGCCCGATCCAAGGTGATCCCAGCGCGCTCACCCACGCGCTCATGAACCTCTGCGTCAACGCGGTGGACGCCATGCCCGACGGGGGCGACCTCACGGTGCGCAGCCGCAATAACGGGCCGAGCCAAGTGACCATCACTCTGGAGGATACCGGTTGCGGCATGCCCCCCGAAGTGCTTGAAAGAGCCTGCGACCCTTTCTTCACCACCAAGCCGCAGGGCCAGGGTACCGGCCTGGGACTATCCCTGGTCTACGGCACGATGAAGGCCCACCGCGGCACGATGACCCTGCACAGCGACCCCGGCCGAGGCACACGGATCGAACTCCACTTCCCGGCTTCGGCCCCTGAAAGCCCCAAGGAAATGCTTCCCGCGGCCCCTGAGGCCACGCCTTCGACAAGAATCCTCCAGGTGCTGCTGGTGGATGATGACGACCTGGTCCGTGGCTCGCTGGAGTCCCTGCTCGAACTTCTGAACTGCGCGGTCACCCCGGCCACCCGCGGCGAAGAGGCGCTGCGCCACATAGAAGCAGGGCTGCAGCCGGATGTGGTGATCCTGGATATGAACATGCCGGGCATCGGCGGCGCCGGCACCCTGCAGAGGCTGCGGGAGCTTCAGCCCAGAGTGCCGGTGCTGCTTTCCACGGGCAGGGTGGATCAACAGGTGAAGACCTTGGTGGCCACCCTTCCCGAGGTTACAGTCCTCCCCAAGCCTTTCGGCCTGAAGGAAATGCGGGCGGCCTTGGCCAGGTTCCGGGACTAGCCCTCGGTCTCGACGACCTTCTCCAGGGCCTTGTGTTCTTCCACGAAGAAGTCGAGGGCCTTCTTGAGGGATTCCTTCATGCCCACAGAGGGCTTGAATCCGAAGGTCTCCTGCATGCGCTTGATGCTGGGAGTGCGGCGCATGACGTCCTGGTAGCCTTTGCCGTAGAAGGCGCCGCTGCCGGTCTCGACCACACGGCCTTCGGCGATGCCCCGCTCCTTGCGGAAGGGGTGCTCCTTCCAGATCTCGATCATCATCTCGGCGATCTCACGCACGCTCTTGTCGTTGGCGGGGTTGCCGATGTTGAAGATCTTGCCATCGGCCTTGCCACCTTCGTTTCGCAGGATGGCCATCAGGCCATCCATGGCATCGCTCACATCGCAGAAGCAGCGGTGGGCGTGGCCGCCATCTACCAGGTTCAGAGGCTCGCCATTGAAGAGGTTCCAGCTGAACTGGGTGACGAGGCGGCTGCTGCCCTCCTTGGCGGTGTTCAGGCTATCGAGTTTCGGCCCCATCCAATTGAAAGGGCGGAAAAGGGTGAACCTGAGCCCCTTCTGGAAGCCGTAGGCCCAGATCACACGGTCCAACAGCTGCTTGGAGGTGCTGTAGATCCAGCGGTTCATGGGGATGGGGCCGGTGATGAGGGGCGAGCTCTCCTCGTCGAACTCGGCGTCGGTGCACATGCCGTAAACCTCGGAGGTGCTGGGAAACACGATACGCTTGTTGTACTTAACACAGTGACGCACGATCCGCAGGTTCTCCTCGAAATCCAGTTCGAAGACCCGCAGCGGATCCGTGACGTACACCTTGGGGGTGGCGATGGCCACCAGAGGCAGCACCACGTCACATTTCTTCACGTGGTACTCGATCCACTCCTTGCTGATGGAGATGTCCCCTTCCACGAAGTGGAACCGGGGGTCGTCCAGATGCTCGGCCACCTTGTTGCTGGCGAGGTCCATGCCGTAGATTTCCCAGTTGGTGTCCTTCAGGATGCGATCCGTCAGGTGGGAACCCACAAAGCCATTGACGCCGAGAATGAGAATTTTCACAGGTCGCTCCATTTTTCGAGGCTTCAGTGTAGCAGCGGCCCCAGCGCTCACCGACTCGGCGGCCTCATCCCCTCGGGAGTCAGCATCCGTGCGCCCAACCGCCGAAAGGCCCGCTCGCGGCGGAACTGGAGACGAAAGCCGGAACAGGGCCGGCCGTCCTTGTCGGGACAACCCTCGCAGGGCTCTCGCCAGGGGCCTCGGCGCCGGTAGACCCGAGTGGCGATCAAGAGCGCTACTCCGCTGCCCATTGCCAGGAGCAGGCCACCGACTGACCGGAGCCGAAGACCTTGCACCAGAAGGAAGACCACAAGGAACGTGGGAAGCAGGCGCGTGGCCCCTTTGCCCAAGCTCCGGACCCTGCCCCCCATCAGCACCGCAGAACCCCAGGCCAGGGCCGCGGCGGCGAGCCCGCCCAGGATCCCTTTCGGCAAGGCGGGGAGCAAGATCCCAAGAAGAAAGCCGAGACATGCACCCAGCACCGCGAAGGTGCATCCCTTGCAAAGCCGCACCCGCCCCAGCCGCAGCACCTCGCCCGCGTAGGCCTCGCAGAGGGGATGGTGCGCGTATCGATGAAAGCCGTGGGCGTGCCCCGCCAGGCGGTCGATGCGCCGGACGAGGTGGGCGGGGATTCGACTCACCGCTGGATGGGCCGCACCACCACCGCTGTGCCGTAGGCCACGATCTCGGTGGTGTTCTGCATGAGCTCGCTGGAATCGAAGCGCATGGCCAGGATCGCATTGGCGCCCATCTGGCGAGCGTGCTGCTCCAGGCGGTTCATGGCCTCGTTGCGGCTATCGTTGGCCAGCTCCGTGAGCATGGTGATCTCGCCGCCGAAGAAGGTCTGGCACCCGGCGCAGGTCGTTCCCACTACGCTGCGGCTGCGCACCGTGATGCCCCAGCAGGGGCCGATGACCCGCTCGATCTCGAAGCCCGGAGGGGGCTCGAAGGTGGAGAGGATGGGCATCTGGTGAATGACGATGCTGTTGGACATGTCGCCTCCGATTTCGAATGCCGCCGACTACTCGAAGCGCAGCGCCTCGATGGGATCGAGCTTGCTGGCCTTGGCCGCCGGGTAGAGCCCGAAGATCACGCCGATGAGCGCGGGCACGCCGAAAGCCGCCAGGACGGCCCAGAGGGGAATGGAGCCCGCCGTGCCCAGCAAGGCTTTGCCTAGCGCCGCACCGGCGATGAAGCCGATCACGATGCCCACGGCACCACCGAGCACCGCCAGCAGCGCGGCCTCGATGAGGAACTGCAGCATGATGTCCCGGCGCTTGGCGCCCACGGCCTTGCGCACGCCGATCTCCCGGGTGCGTTCCGTGACGCTCACCAGCATGATGTTCATGATGCCGATGCCGCCCACCAGCAGGGCGATGCTGACCATGCCCCCCGCTACGGCGCCGATCACACCCGTGATGTTGCCGATAATGGAGGCGATCTGCTTGGGGCTGAACACCTGGAAGCCCTCGCGCTCCTTGGGTTTGAATCCCTTGATGCGCCGCAGGGCATCCCTGACCATGTCGGCGCCGTCATCGGCGGCAATCTTGGGGTCGATGCGCGCCTGGAACATGAGCTGGCGCCGCTGGGCATCCGAGAGCATGGCGGCGCCCGTGGACAGGGGGATCATCAGGTTGTTGTCGGGGTCCTGGCCCATGGTGGTGCCTTGTTCCTCCAGCACGCCGATGATCTCCAGGCTCAGGGTGGGCGTCTGGATGATGCGGCCGATGGGGTTGCCCTTGATGGCGAGCTTGTCGAGGATTTTCGGCCCCACGATAGCCACCTTGTTGCCCAGGCGCAGATCCGAGGGCACGAAATTGCGCCCCAGGGTGAGCGTGAGGCCGTTCTGCTCCACATAGGTGTCATCGGACATGATCATGCCCGCGCTGGTGGTGCGGCCATTGGCCTTCAGCTCTGCATTGGAGAAGAAGAGCGGCGTCACCTGGGTCACTTGGGGCAGGGCCCGCTGCAGGGTCTTCATGTCCTCCAGGGTGAGATCCCGATTGCGGACCTTGGAATACTCGTCGAAGGGAATGTCGTGGGGCATGAGGGGCCGCACAAATAGCGTCTGGCTACCGGCCTTCTCGATCTGCTTGAGAATGCTCTTCTCGAGGCCGCGCACCAGGCTCACCACGATGATCACGGCGGACACGCCAATGATGATGCCCAGCGTCGTCAACGCGCTGCGCATCTTGTTGGCGCGAAGCGATTTCAGGGCCGCCTGGAAGGGCTCGAGGGCATCGATCACGGCTTGGACTCCTTGCGCTTCCGGGCCGCCTCCTCCAGTTCCTGATCCGACTTGGCCCGCAGCTTCACCGTGGCCTTCTCCTTCATCTCCTTGAGCTTGCGGACAGGGCCCGTGAGCACCTTCTCGCCCTCCTGCAGCCCGTCCTTGACCTCAAGGAACTGCGTGTTGGCGATGCCGGTCCTGACCGTGCGTTCAGCAGCCCGCCCCTCCTTCACCACAAAGGCAATGTTGCGGCCCTCAGGGCTCAGCAGGCCCTTCTTCTGGGCCTCCTCCAGGGTACCTTCGCGTTCCAGCACCGACTGGAGGGGCACCCGCAGCACGCCCTTGGCCTCGTTGGTGAGCACCACAGCCCGGGCGCTCATGCCGGGGCGCAAACTGGTGACATCCTGGCTGCTCATGTCCAGGGCCACCTTCACCAGGTACATGTTGGCATCCTGGCCTATCTTCTCGGAGGCCGTGGCCACCTCGTAGACCTTGCCGGGAAAGACCCGCCCAGGGAAGGATTCCACCATCACCTGGGCGGCCTGTCCCACCCGGGTTCGCACCACTTCACTCTCGTTCACCTTGATCTCGGCGATGATCTCGCTCATGTCGGAAATGACCATGAGGGTGGCGCCGGGCAGGTTGCTCATGCCGGGAATGGCTGTCTCGCCTTTGAGGGCCTTGAGGCCCGTCACCCGCCCCGAGATGGGCGCGCGCAGTTCGGACTTGCTGAGGGAATCCCGCATGGAGGCCAGGTTCGCCACGCTCTGCTGAACATTGGCCTCGGCGGACTGGAAGCTGAGGACTGAGCTCTCGCGGTTGAGGCGAGCCTGCCGGTATTCCTCGTCGCTGATGAGACCCTGCTTGAAGAGGCTCTCCATGCGGGTGAAGTTTTCTTCGGCCCGGGTCTTGGCGGCCTTCAGCCGCCCCGCGTCCTGGCGCACTCCTTCCAGGGCCGCCTGGGCCTGGAGCAGGCCCTGCTTCAGGCGTTCCTGGTCGATGGTGACCAGGGGATCCCCGGCCTTCACATCCTGGCCGTCCTTCACGTGCAGGACCTTGATCTCGCCCATGACGGAGGTGCCGATGCTGATCTTGGTGCGGGCCTGGATCTCGCCGGAAGCGGTGATGGTCTCCCGGATATCGCCCTTGGTGATGACATCCCAGGAGTAGGCGTCGGACTCGTCGCGCCCACCGCCGAAGACCGCTCCAAGCGCGATGAGAATTACCAGAGCTACTCCGGCACCCAGGATTATTTTGGTCTTGCGAGTCAGCATCAGAACATCCCGCCGAAGAAGTGACCGATGAACCCAAAGAAGGCCATGAGCGCCACGACCGTGACATTAGCCCAGGGCTTGAGGCGAAGGGTGTGGCGACCTGCGAGGTAAAGCACCACGAAGGAGAAAAGATAGAAGGGGTCGAACACTGACAGGAGTCCGCGCACCCAGGGATTCTCGGGCTGAATCCAGAAGGACAGCGTGGAAGGGGCCATGCTCGCGTAGGAGGCTGCGCCGCCCACGCTCCGAATCAGGCACATGATGCCCGCGAGGATCGCAATCGGAAGCATGGAAAGGCCGTGCACAATTGTCGCCGCCCAGGCATGCCGAAAAGAGACTTCTTCGTCTTCACCGCCGAATTTGGAGAAGGCGAATAGAATCGCCGCCATGATGAGCAAAAACAGAGGCACGCCCAGGATCACTCCAAAGGAGGAACTCAGAAACGGTTTCCCCTGGGAGGCTGCCTGCTCCATGGCCTTTTCTATGGCGTCCGCAGGCATGTTCATGCCGAAAGCCTGCTCCATGACCTCGAACTTGCGCCGAGCCGCAGCCTCCATGTCCACTTTGGCGGCCCAGGCAAGGGTTGCAAACAGCGCGGATCCGAGGGTCAGCACAAAGGCGCCAACCCACGCAGGCGCTTTGCGGAGTCGCTGGAAGACCTCGGCAGGCTCCGTGAACACACCCACCAGCTGATCCGTAACACTTTGTCCTTGAGGACTCGGAGGCGCGACCTCTGCCTCCGCCTTGCCATAGAGATTCGTTTCAGGTTCGGGATTCGATTGCATGTCGCTCATGGCGCACCTCGAGTGGATTCATGAAGCATACAGTCCCAGGGATCTCCAGTCCCTTCAGACCGCCGAGTGGCGTTTCCGCTCCGCTCAGTGGGCTTCCGGCCCGTAACGGAGACCTTCCCTCGGGAATCGGAAAACCATGCGTACCTGACGGAAAACAATCCGACAACCACCTCCCATCCGAGTAGCATCCAGGCCAGCATCCCCGGAGCGCCCCATGAGCGACAGCCAGATTCTCATCGAGCAGGAAAACCGTTTCGGCGCCCACAACTACCATCCCCTGGATGTGGTGATCACCAAGGCCGAGGGCGTGTGGCTGGAGGATGTGGAGGGCAAGCGCTACATGGATTTCCTAGCGGCCTATTCCGCCGTGAATCAGGGGCACAACCACCCGCGCATCGCGGCGGCGATGATCGCCCAGTGCCAGCGGCTGGCGCTGACCAGCCGGGCCTTCCGCAACGATCGGTTCCCTCCGCTGCTGGAAAAGCTCTGTGGGCTCACGGGCTTCGACAAGGCCCTGCTGATGAACAGCGGCGCGGAGGCCGTGGAGACCGCCATCAAGGCCAGCCGCAAGTGGGCCTATGACCGCAAGGGGGTGGAATACGGCAAGGCCGAGATCATCGCCTTCGAGGGCAATTTCCACGGTCGCACCACTACCATCGTGGGTTTCAGCACCGATCCCGATTCCCACCAGGGCTTCGCCCCCGCGACTCCCGGTTTCAGGGTCGTACCCTACGGCGATCTCCGGGCTGTCGAGGCCACCATCACCCCCAACACCGCCGCCATATTGGTGGAACCCATCCAGGGCGAGGGCGGCGTCATCATCCCCCCAGAAGGTTTCCTGAGGGGCCTGCGCAACCTCTGCGATCGGAATCGCGTCCTGCTCATCACGGACGAGATCCAGTCGGGTCTGGGGCGCACCGGCAGGCTCTTCGCCTTCGAGCATGAGGGGATCCGCCCCGATGGCGCCACCGTCGGCAAGGCCCTTTCCGGCGGGTTCTATCCCGTGAGCGCCTTCCTGGCCACCGAGGAGGTGATGTCGGTCTTCACCCCGGGCATCCATGGCTCCACCTTCGGCGGTAACCCCCTGGCCTGCGCCGTGGCCAACGCGGCCCTGGATGTGCTGGTGGAGGAACGACTCGTGGAGCGTTCCGCTGAACTCGGTCTGTATCTGGAAGCCCGGCTGAAGGCCATCAAGAGTCCCCTGGTGAAGGCGGTGCGCGCCCGGGGTCTATGGGCGGGGGTGGATCTGGATCCCGCCGCTGGGGGCGCCCGGAAATACTGCTACGCACTAAAGGACCGCGGGATGCTCTGCAAAGACACCCACACGCACACCCTGCGCCTGGCACCGCCCCTCGTCATCACCCAGGCCGAGCTGGACTGGGCCCTGGATCAACTGGAGGCCGTTCTCGGAGCGTAGGATTTGTTTACGGAATTGTGACCTCAGCCCCTCAAAAACCGTTGGAAAATCTTGCATTCTGGATCGAGGTTTTCCATCCATGCTGCCCTCTCTGCTCCTGCTTGCCACTCTGAATCTGGCCACCTCTTCCCCCCTTCTGGGCATGGAAAGGAGTCAGGCTGTTGTGACCGTACCGCCGTTCAAGGGAGAGCCCGCGCCTCCAGCGTGGTTGTTCGACGCCTCCCACGCCATCGCCGCGGTGGACACCCGCCACTACAGCTACGAGGTCTACGCAGGCCCCAAGGACCAGTGGCTGGTGCGCTACTTGATGCTGCCGGAAGGGAATGAAGCCTTCCGTGAGATCGAACAGACTTTCCTCTTTGGCTCAGACCCGAAACAGAAGCCCCGGGAGATCAATCCCTCCGAGGTGGCCTACGATGTCCATTCCGCCACCTGGAAGAAGCAGGACTTCAAGCTGGTGGACCGCCGGGATCTGATGAAGCCCTGAGCCGATTCGACTAAATTGAGGAAGGCTTCTTCAGGAGCTTTCATGCGCAGATGGCTTTCCATTTCCTTGATCCTCGGCACCGGCGTTCTGGTGGGCTGGTGCAGCAGCCAGGTCGTTAGGCCCTCAGGCCCACGACCCATCACACCCCGTGGCCCCCTGCCCGCTTGGGAACAGGCCAACATCGATCGTTTCAAAGAAGCCCGCCCCAGCGTGGTCTACATCACCACCATCGCCTACCAGCGCGACTGGTTCAGCCTGGATGTGCAGGCCGTCCCAACAGGCACAGGCTCAGGGATGATCTGGGACGACCAGGGCCACATCGTCACCAACTACCACGTGGTGGAGCGGGCCCAGGAGCTGGAAGTGACCCTGGCCGACCAGAGCACCCATCGGGGCCGTGTGGTGGGCCTGGCCCCGGAAAAAGATCTCGCCGTGATCCGCCTGGACAATCCCCCTGCCAAGTTGCGACCCATCCCCATCGGAACCTCTTCGGATCTGCAGGTTGGCCAGGCGGTCATGGCCATCGGCAACCCCTTTGGACTGGATCAGTCCCTGACCACGGGCGTGGTGTCGGCCCTGGGGCGTGAGATCCAGAGTGCCACCCGGCGCCGCATCACGGGCGTGATCCAGACCGATGCCGCCATCAACCCCGGCAACTCCGGCGGCCCCCTGCTGGACAGCGCCGGGCGCCTCATCGGCGTGAACACCGCCATCGCCAGCACCAGCGGCTCCAGCGCCGGTATCGGCTTCGCGGTGCCTGTGGACACGGTCAACCGGATCGTGCCCCAGCTCATCGCCCGCGGCCACATCGCTCGCCCAGACCTGGGCTTCGACGAACTCGACCCTTCCTACGCCCGCCATTTCGGGAATCCCAAAGGCATCGTTGTCTTGCGGGTGCGGCAGGGGAGCGCCGCCGACCGCGCCGGTCTCCAGGGCATCTCCCGCTCGGGTCGACAGTACCTGCTGGGAGACGTGATCACCCACGCAGAGGGGAAACCCCTCAAGGACCTGGACGACTTGCTGGACCTGATTGAAACCAGGCCCATGGGCACCGTGATCGCCCTCGAGGTGCTGCGGGAAGGTCGGAAACAAAGACTCTCCCTGCGCCTGGAAAACAGCCGGGAGATCTGACCCGAGAATCACCGCACGAGCATGTCCTCGAGACTCTTCCCCTGTTCCTGGGGCGGCTCTACGGGTTCTTCAACCTTGCCCGAAACCATGATTTCCCTGCGCCAAAGCCCGAAGAGACTCACTTCTCGGCGAAACTCGAAGGCGATGGTGCAGAGGGTGATGCCATCGCCATGGGCCCGCTCGATGGAGACAGCATCCCGTTGGCGGATCGCCTCCTTGAAACCCAGCCGGAAGGCCCTGCGGCGCAGATCGTTCTCCATGTCGAGGGTATTGCGGCCCTCGGAGGTGCGGGCCAGGGTCTCGGCGCGGCTCAGGAGCGCCAACCGCCCGGTCACCAGGGGGCCGAATTTCCAGCCGACCACCAGGATCAAGAGCAACAGAAAGGTGAGCAGGATCTGCAAGCCCCGGTGGATCACAATGACCTGCCAGGCCTTTCGCGCAAGGAGCACGAGTCCCTTGATGGCCAAGTACGGCAGCCCAACCGTCACCAGCATCAGCATTCTCAGGGCCTGCGCAGAAGTCACGTTCCGTCCTTTGGCCCGCCGCTAGAGCGGGCGAAATCGGCGGTCCTTTGCGACCCGCCTTATGCCTTGGGCTTGTAGCGATTCGCTTCCGCGAAATGGTCAACGGCCTTGAAGCCCGGAAAGACCCTTGTGCGGTGGGGCGTTCCGGCGGGGATCGAGTAGAAGTCCCCTCGCATATATAGGCGCGTAAATCCATCAATTGTCAATTCGAGGCGCCCATCCACTACCACGCCCCACTGCTCGCCATGGGCATGTTCGGGAATCGAGGCCTCGGTCTCCGCTTCCTTGTAGATCACCTGACCGGCCGGACTCTGCAGGAGCCAGCCCCGCATGCCGCGGCAGGGCAACTCCGCTTCCGGAAGCTTGCGAACAAAGGCCGGGAAATCGCGCGGGTTCATAAAAAAACTCCCGTCGGGAGAACTTTGATAAGAAGGAAAAGGGCAGGAGAGGACTCCATCGCACGCCCTTCCACCTTGACTGTCAAGGGACATTTCGCGATTTATTCCGATTTATAGCCTCGGGGCCCAGTCAAAAAATCAGGCCCCGTCTTCAACTCTTCTCATTGCCTTGGGTAATGGAAGTTCCGGGCGGCACACTGCGGGTGAGCCAGACGTTTCCACCGATGGTGGAGCCCTTGCCGATGGTGATTCGCCCCAGGATCGTCGCCCCGGCGTAGATCACCACGTCGTCCTCCACGATGGGGTGGCGGTCGATGCCCTTGATGGGATTGCCGTTTTCATCGAGCGGGAAGCTCTTGGCGCCGAGGGTGACGCCCTGGTAGATCCGCACCTTGTTACCGATGATGCAGGTCTCGCCGATGACGATGCCCGTGCCGTGATCGATGAAGAAGCCCTCGCCAATGCGGGCGGCGGGGTGGATATCGATGCCCGTCAGACTATGGGCGTGCTCCGTGATGAGGCGAGGCAGCAGGGGGATCTCCAACCGGAACAATTCGTGGGCCAGGCGCTGATTGGTGATGGCCTGGAGCCCCGGATAGCAGAAGACCGCTTCCTCCGGCGTTCTCAGCGCCGGGTCGCCCTCGTACGCCGCCTGCACGTCGGTGGCCAGGAGGCGCCGCACCTCCGGCAGGCGCTGGATGAAGGCCCAGGCCAGCTCGAAGGCCCGGTCCTCGTGATCCGCATAGCAGACCTCGGGATTGCAACTCGAGCAGAAGCCCCGCCGGATCTGTTCGCGCAGGCCGTGCAGCACCTTGTCCAGGGTGGCGCCCACGTGGAAGTGGAGCGTCTCGTCCGTAAGCTCGGACGGGCCGAAGAAGCCCGGAAAAAGCACGGCACGCAGATCCTCCACCAGTTCGTACACCACGGCTCGACTGGGGAACTCCCGCCGCGCCAGAGGCTGGTGGCAGTGGGTCTGCAGATCGACACTGGCCATGCAGAGGGCTTCCACCACCGGACGCAGACCAGCACTGGGGGAGGCGGGATCGATCACCATGGCTAACTCCTTCGACCATGATAGGGAAACCCCGACACGTCGGCCGAAAAGCCTACTTGCGAGGGGGGTTCAATTTGCCTAACAATACGAGGCATCAAGGAGTCCCCATGCGACGCGCCCTCGCTCTGCCCTTTCTCGCCACGGCCCTAGTTGCCTCCCTCTCGGGGCAGGAAGTCCTGGACACCGCCCTCATGGGCAAGATCCGGGAAGAGGGCCTCCAGCGCTCCCAGGTGCCCCAGGCCCTCCATCAGCTCTGCGATGTTCACGGCCCCCGCCTCACCGCCTCGCCCACCTACGCCGCCGCCGCCCGGTGGGCCGCCCGACAGATGACCGCCTGGGGCCTGGAGAAGGCCGCCCTGGAGCCCTGGGACTTCGGCCACCCCGGCTGGACCAATGAGCATTCCAGCGTTCACGCGCTGGCACCTTTCCGGTCGCCCCTCCATGTCGAAGTCGTGGCCTGGACGCCTTCCACCCCCGGTGCCGTAAAGGGAGAAGTCGTTCGCCTCGACCTGCCCGAGGAGCCGCTCCCGGAGGAGTTCGAGGCCGCCCTGAAGGCCCTGGAAGGCAAGATCAGGGGCAAGGTCGTCTTCGTGGGCCATCCCAAGGAACTGCCCGTGCTGCTCACCCGCTACGCCCCCCGCCTGGATGAGACGGAACTGGCCAAGCGCTTCGACCCAGCGCAGCCCCCCGCGCCCCCGCGCCTCGCCCTGGACCGCGGCGCACCCAAGCGTCCTGGTGCCCTTCGAGCCAAGGAAGTCGATCTACGAGTGGACGCGTTCCTGGCGGCCCAGAAGGCCCTGGCCCGCATCAACGACGCCGGCATGCGCAACGGCATGATCCGCGCCTTCCACAACCGCACCTATGATCCCGCCAAGGCCGTGCCCACCGTCGTCATGCGCCGGGAGGACTACGGCCGGATCTGGCGGCTGATGGAAAGCGGCAAGACCGCCACCCTGGCCTTGGACATCCGGAATACCTTCCATCCCAAGTCCACCCAGGGCTTCAACGTGGTGGCCGAGATCCCGGGCACCGAGAAACCCGAGGAAGTGGTGCTTCTGGGCGCCCATCTGGATTCCTGGCACACGGCCACCGGCGCCACCGATGACGGCGCCAGCTGCATCGCCATGATGGAGGCCACCCGCATCCTGAAGGCCGTGGGCGCCAAACCCAAGCGCACCATCCGTGTGGTGCTCTTCGACGCCGAGGAGCAGGGCCTCCTGGGCAGCCAGGCCTACGTGAAGGCCCACTTCGGCTCCGACCAGGCCCCCAAGCCCGAATTCGACAAGCTCGTGGCCTTCTTCAACATGGATGGCGGCGCGGGCCAATTGCGCGGCCTCAGCATCTTCGGTCCCGCCGCCGCCAGCCAGGTGCTGCGCGAACTGCTGGCCCCCTTCAAGGATCTGGGCGCCGTGGGCGCCATCCACAACAGGATGCGACTGCCCAAGCCCGACTACGCCGATATCACCGTGTTCAGCCACGCGGGCCTGCCCGCCATCGGCCTCACCCAGGACGGCCTCGAATACTTCGACTACACCTGGCACACCAGCGTGGACACCGTCGAGCGCGTCCCCGTGCAGGACATCTCCCGCACCGCCACCATCATGGCCTCCGTGGCCTACCACCTGGCGAACCGCGCCGAGAAGTTTCCCAGCTTCGGGAAGGCAGATTTGCCCCCCCTTCCAGAGCTGCCGAAGGCGGCACTGGAAAAGAAGTAGGGATCCAAATGGCCCATTGCCAAACCTCGTAGCGCTTCGAGAGGGCCTCGCGGCCAGGCTTCGCACAAGAATGCCGATGGACGAGTGCGCATCCCCTTTATCCCCTGTATCCCTGTTGAATAGGCTTTTCCATCCATTTTGCCGTGCAAGCAGCCGTCACAAGGTGGCCCAAGGATTTGCCCCTTCGGTTTTCAGGAAGGAAAATTAACAGAGATGCAGGGGATGAAGGGGATAACAGCAGGCACGGCTCAAAACCTGACCGCGAGCCATTCTGGCTCACGGCAACGCGTGGGTGTAATGCCGTCGATCCGCGTCAGGCTCCTGAAATCCAGGATTGAAGGCTTCCGCTGATTTTCACTTCACCAAAAACAGCCCCGCCGCACCGCCCACGGTGAGTAGGGTTCCGGCCACGGCGCGCGGGGTAATGGGCTCGTGGAAGAAGATGCGGGAGAGGGGCAGCAGGAAGATCGGCACGATGGAGAGCAGCGTCGAGGCTGGGCCCATGGGCGCGTGGGTCAGGGCGTAGAGGGCGAGGAAGCCGCCGATCAGCGGGCCCAGGGCCGTGCCCACGAGGATCTGGGCCAGGGTGTGGCCTCGATTCCAGGCCCCCGAGAGGCGGAACTGGCCCCGCAGCGCTAGGTAGACCAGGGAGCCCACTGCCCCGGCGGCGATGCGAACCACCAGCGCCGGAAAGGCCCCCACGCCATCGGCCATGCCCTTGAAGGCCGTGAACTGGCCCAGGGACTGCCCCAGGGTCGCCCCCAGCGCCAGCACCAGTCCCCAGGTGCGGGAGCGTCCTGCGGGCGTTTCATCGGGCCCCTGCACCACCAGGGCGATCCCTGCCAGGGTCACGACCATGGCGCCGACCTTGGCCGCCGACAGGCTCTGGCCCAGGAAGGCCCAGGCCAGGGCGGCGCTGAGCACCGGCGCCAGCGTCTGGATCAGCATGCCCAGGTGCGGCCCGATCTCCACGAAGGATTCCAGCCCCAGGCCATCGGCCACCGCGAAGCCCACGAGGCCCGAGAGCAGCAGCCAGAGCGTGCGATCCAGGCCCAGCCCCGCAGGCCAGGGTGTGCCCGCCAAGAGCCAGTGCAGGATCACCAGGAGCAGCGCTGCCAGCAGCAGGCGCACGGCATTGACGACCTGCGCGCCGATCCGCCGCGCGGCGAAGGTGAAGACCGTCACCGTGATCGCCCACAGGAAAGCCGCTCCCAGAGCCGCCGCCTTGCCCATCATTACTGCATCGAGAACCACCTGCCGCCTCCTTGCCCATCAGGCTAGACTGGACAAACCATCGTCTCACGAGGCCTGTCATGCGGCGAACCCTGCTCCTGCTCACGCTCTCGCTCCTGCCCCTCTGCGCCGCGGATCGCGTGGCGGGACGGGCTTTTGCCACCCGCTCCGAGGTGGTGGCCCAGCACGGCATGGCTTGCACCAGCCAGCCCCTGGCCACCCAGGTGGCCCTGGACATCCTCAAGAAGGGCGGCACGGCGGTGGATGCCGCCATCGCGGCCAACGCGGCGCTGGGGCTCATGGAGCCCACGGGCTCGGGCATGGGCGGCGATCTCTTCGCCATCGTCTGGGATGGGAAGACCAAGAAACTCCATGGGCTCAACGCCAGTGGCCGCTCGCCGAAAAGCCTGCCCCTGGCCCATTTCCAGAGGCTCGGCCTCAAGCTCATCCCCTCCCACGGCCCCTTGCCCGTGTCGGTTCCGGGCTGCGTGGATGGCTGGTTCGAGCTGCACGGCAAGTTCGGCAAACTCCCCATGGCCGAGGTGCTGGCCCCGGCCACCCGCTACGCCCGGGAGGGTTTCCCCGTCTCCGATGTCATCGCCTACTACTGGAATCGCAGCATCCCGGCCCTGGGCAAGTTCCCGGGCTTCCTGGAGACATTCACGGTGGATGGGAAGCGCGCGCCGCGCCACGGCGAGGTCTTCCGCAATCCCCGCCTGGCCAACACCTTCGACCTCATCGCCAAGGGCGGCCGGGACGCCTTCTACAAGGGCGAGATCGCTCGGCGCATTGATGCCTACATGAAGACCCAGGGCGGCTTCCTGAGTTATGAAGACCTGGCCGCCCATCGCAGCGAATGGGTGGAGCCCATGACCACCAACTACCGCGGCTACGACGTGTGGGAGCTGCCTCCCAACGGCCAGGGCATCGCGGCTTTGCAGATGCTGAACATCCTCGAAGGCTACGACTTCTCCAAAATCCCCTTCGGCAGCGCACGCCACGCCCACCTCTTCGCCGAAACCAAGAAGCTGGTCTTCGAGGACCGCGCCAAGTTCTACGCCGATCCCGAATTCGCCAAGGTGCCCGTGAAATGGCTACTGTCCAAGGAATACGCCGCCCAGCGCCGGGCCCTCATCAGCGACACCCGCGCCGCCCGGCGTCTGGAGGCGGGCCATCCACCCCTGAAGGAAGGCGACACCATCTACCTGACGGTGGCCGACCGGGAGGGCAACATGGTGAGCCTGATCCAGAGCAACTACCGGGGCATGGGCAGCGGCATGACGCCCGGTGATCTGGGATTCTGCCTTCAGGATCGGGGCGAGATGTTCACGCTGGAAGCAGGCCAGGCCAACACCTACGCCCCGGGCAAGCGCCCCTTCCACACCATCATTCCCGCCTTCATCACCAAGGATGGCGAGCCCTTCCTCAGTTTTGGCGTCATGGGCGGCGACTTCCAGCCCATGGGCCACGTGCAGATCGTGATGAACCTGGTGGACTTCGCCATGAACACTCAGGAGGCGGGCGATGCCCCCCGCATGGCCCATGACGGCTCACCCGAGCCCACGGGCGAGGCAGGAAAATTACCAGGCACCATCCAACTGGAGAGCGGCTTCGCCGTCGAGACCATCCACAAGCTCATGGAGATGGGCCACGGAGTCGGCTGGATGCACGGCGGCTATGGTGGCTACCAGGCCATCCGCTGGGATCCGAAGCAGAAGGTCTACTACGGCGCCAGCGAGAGCCGCAAGGATGGCCAGGCCGCAGGCTATTGAATTCATCGCACCCTCAACCGCAGTACCCGGAGACACACCATGCTTCGCACCCTTCTCGTGGCCGGAACCGCCCTGGTGGCGGCCGCCCCTGTTCTTCAGGCCCAAGGCGCCCTCACCTTCCAGAAACCCCACAAGGCGATCCTCGATGTCTTCGATGTGGAGAATCCGCCCCAGCCGATGATGGACGCGAACACCCGCACCCTGGCGCTGCTCAAGCGTCCGGCCTTCCTTGCCCTGGAGGATCTCGCCCAGCCGGAACTGCGCCTCGCAGGCTTGCGCATCAATCCCCGCACGCACAATGCCTCCCGCACCCGCCCCCTCTCTGGCTTCACCCTGCAGGATCTGGCCAGCGGTAAGGCCATCCCCGTGAGCGGCCTGCCGGAAAAGCTCAGCCTCGAATACCCCTCCTTCTCGCCCACCGGCGCCCATTTCGCCTTCGTGGAGATGCAACCCCAGGGCATGGCCCTCTGGACCGTAGAAGTGGCGACGGGCCAGGCCAAGCGTCTCAGTGAGGCCCCCTTGAGCGCGACCATGGGCCGCCCCTATGTGTGGGCCGCCGATGGCAAGAGCCTCTATGCGAGGATCCGGACCACCAGTGCCCCGTATGCCGATAGCCAGGCTCTGCCCCAGGGCCCCGCCGTTCAGGATGCCGCGGGCGTGAAGGCCCCGGCCCGCACCTACCAGGATCTCCTGCGCAACCCTGCGGACGAGGCCCGCTTCGCCTTCTACGCCACCTGCGCCGTGCAGCGGATCGACCTCCAGGGCAAGGCCACGGCCATCCTGCCCCCGGCGATCTATCGCGGCCTTCAGCCCGCGCCCGGCGGGGAGTTCCTGATGGTGACGGAGGTGCAGAAGCCCTTCTCCTATCAGTTCCCCCTGGATCGCTTCCCCTACCGCGTGCAGGTGGTGGATGCCGGCGGCCAGCCCGTGGCGACCCTGGCGGAAAAGCCCCTGCAGGACAAGATCCCCGTGGATTTCGACGCCTGCGAGGCGGGCCGCCGCTACTTCACCTGGCGCGACGATCAGCCCGCCACGGCGGTGTGGGCCGAGGCCCTGGACGGCGGCGATCCGGCCAAGGATGTGCCCATGCGAGATGCCGCATACCAGCTCGCGGCGCCCTTCAAGGCCGAACCTCAGAAGATCTGCACCGTCCAATACCGCTTCGCGGGCATGAGCTGGGGTGATGCAAGACTGGCCGTGGCCAAGGATTTCTGGTGGAAGACTCGGCGCACCCGCACTTACCGTGTGGATCCTAGTACTGCCGAGGCGAAGCTCCTCTTCGATCATTCCAGCGAGGATGTCTACGGCGATCCGGGCGATTTCGTAACGGCCCCCAACGCCTTCCAGCGCCAGGTGCTGCGGCTCAGCGCGGACCGCAAGCGGCTCTTCCTCTCAGGAGAAGGATGCAGCCCCGAAGGCAACCGCCCCTTCCTGGATGCCTTCGAGCTGGCTTCCGGCAAGTCCCAGCGCCTGTGGCGGGCGGAGGGCAAGGAGACCTACGAGTCCATCCTGCGGGTGCTGGATCCCGAGAAGGGCAAGCTCCTCACGATGATCGAGGGCCCCAAGACCTTCCCCAATCTGCAGCTCCGCACCTTCGGCAAAAAGCCCTCGCTGCAGGCCGTCACCCGCATCGAGAACCCCTTCAAGGCCCTGGAGGGCGTCCGCAAGGAGATCATCAAGTACAAGCGGGAGGATGGCGTCGAACTCAGCGCCACCCTGCTGTTGCCCCCAGGCTATGACGCCGCCCGGGATGGCCGCCTGCCCGTACTGATGGACGCCTATCCCACGGAATTCAAGGATGCGAAGACCGCCGGTCAGCTTAGGGAATCGCCCCACCAATTCTCCCGCCCCTACTGGGGTTCCCCGCTCTACTGGACCCTGCGCGGCTATGCGGTGCTGGATAACACGCAGTTCCCCATCGTGGGCCAGGGCAAGGCCGAACCCAACGACACCTACATCGAGCAGCTCGTGCTGAACGCCAAGGCCGCCATCCAGGAGGTGGATCGCCTGGGAGTCGGTGACCCCAAGCGCGTGGCCTGTGTGGGCCACTCCTACGGCGCCTTCATGGTGGCCAACCTACTGGCCCATTCGGATCTCTTCGCCGCAGGCATCGCCCGCAGCGGCGCCTACAACCGCACCCTGACGCCCTTCGGCTTCCAGGCCGAAGAGCGCACCTACTGGCAGGCGCCCCAGGTCTATCACCGCATGTCGCCCTTCGACTACGCCGACAAGATCAAGACGCCCCTGCTGATGATCCACGGAGATGCGGACAACAACCCCGGCACCTTCACCCTCCAGAGCGAACGGCTCTTCCAGGCCGTGAAGGGCCTGGGCGGCAAGGCGCGGCTGGTGCTCCTGCCCCTGGAGAGCCACAGCTACGCCGCCCGGGAGAACCTCCTGCACATGCTCTGGGAGCAGGACACCTGGCTGGAGAAGTATGTGAAGGGCGCCAAGAGGTAGGACGCGCTCAACGAGAAAGGACCCGGCGGCTTGCCGGGTCCTTTCTCGTTAAACGCTGCGACCTACTTCTTCCGCTGTTCCATGCGGGCGACGATCTTCTCCATCTCATCCACGTAGCCGCCGAAGGCCTGGAAGGCCTTGTTCACAGCCTCGGGCTTGCCCAGGTCCACTCCGGCCTTCTTGAGGGTTTCCAGGGGGAAGTCGCTGCCGCCCGCTTTCAAAAAGGCGAGGTAGCGATCCCGGGCGGGGGCGCCCTCCTTCAGCACCGCGTCGGAGAGCGCCATGGAGGCGATCACGCCGGTGGCGTACTGGTAGACGTAAAAGTTGTAGTAGAAGTGGGGGATGAGGCTCCACTCGCTCTGGATGTAGTCCTCCACCTTCACCACGCCCTGGTTGTGGCCGTAGTAGAGGCGGGTGAGTTCGAGGTACTTGGCGTTGAGAAAGTCCGGGGTCAGAGTCTTGCCCTGCTCCACGGCCTCGTGGATCGCCAGCTCGAAATCCGCGAAGAGGGTCTGGCGGTACAGCGTGCCCCGCAGGCCCTCCAGGTAGTTGTCCAGCAGGAAGAGCTTGAGGGCGTCGTCCCTTTCTTGGCCCAGCAGGCGGTGCATGAGCATGTTCTCGTTGAAGGTGCTGGCGATCTCCGCCAGGAAGATCGGGTACTGGGCCATTGGCGCGGGCTGAGCCTTGTCCGAGAGCCAGCTGTGCATGGCGTGGCCCAATTCGTGAGCGAGCGTGCTCACCTGCTGGAAAGAGCCGTCGTAGTTCATCTTCACGTAGGGATGCACGCCCGACACCCCGGAACTGTAGGCGCCGGACTGCTTGTCCAGGTTGGGGTAGATGTCGATCCAGCGGTCATCGAAGGCGCGGCGGATGGCCTTGCCGTAGTCCTCGCCCAGGGGCGCCACCGCATCCACCACCAGCTTGCGGCCCTCGTCGTAGGGATACCGGCGCTCCACGGAGGCCACGGCGGAGGCGTAGATATCGCCGTAGCGGAATTCCGGCAGGCCCAGCATCCGCTGGCGGAGCTTGAGCAGGCGGTGCATGGGGGTCAGGTTGGCGCGGGTGGCCTGAATGAGATTGCGATAGACCGACGTATCGATGGCGTTGCCGAAGAGGGCCGCGTCCAGGCAGCTCTCGTGCTTGCGGATCCTGGCGTTGAAGAGATCCCGCTTGACGTTGCCATCCAGAAGGGCGGCGAAGGTGTTCTCGAAACGCTTCTGGTTGGCGAAGAAGGCTTCCATCACCTTGCGGCGGTCCTCCACCACCTTGGAGGATCGCAGGCGCTGGAAGGCGGCCTGGTTGAGCAGCGCCTTGCTGCCGTCGGCCAGGGTCACCTCGGGCTTGGGCAGATCCACGTTGTTCAGCAGGCCCGAAGCCTTGGAGGCCGTGCCCCCGAAGAGGCCCGTCATGGAGGCCACCCGCTGCTCCGCCTCGGGCAAGATGTGCTTCTGCATCCGCAGGGTGTCTTCCATCTGCCTGCGGTAGGGCCGCAGGCGGGGCTCCGCCTGGACGTACGCCGCGACCTTGTCGGGCCCGAGCTTGAGGATATCGGCGCCCATGAAGGCCAGCTTGGAGCCGAAGCCCACCATGAACATCTGCACTTCGCCGCCCAGCGTCTGG
>JAYREN010000010.1:0-35595 GCA_041908845.1 Holophaga sp.
AGACTGTGCGCGATGCGGCCCTCGTGATGATCAACCTACCCCTGGCTTGGATGGGCGGCGTGATTGGCCTTTGGGCCAGCGGCGGCGTGATGAGCGTGGCCACCCTCATCGGCTTCATCACCCTCTTCGGCATCGCCACCCGCAACGGCATCATGCTCGTCACCCACATCCACCATCTGCATGACGAAGGCATCCACGGTGTGGAAGCCATCCGCCGGGCCGCCCTGGAGCGACTCAGCCCGATCCTCATGACGGCCCTCACAGCCGGTTTGGCCCTGGTGCCGATCATCCTCCGTCGCCACGCCCCCGGCAGCGAGATCCAGGCCCCCATGGCCTTCGTGATCCTCTTCGGCCTCATCAGCAGCACGGCCCTCAACATGCTCGTCGTGCCCAGCCTCTATCTGCGGTTCGGGTCAAAGGCCGGGGCCACGCACCACGATGAACTACCGAGCGGCCATGCCCAAGCTCACGGAGAAGCGTGATGAAGCTGGCGGCCCTCTTCATTCCGGCGTGTCTTGTGGCCCATCCACACCTGTCAGAACCCGAGAGCCGGACCCAGTTCCAGGCAGTGCCACCATTCTGAAATTACGGAAGCTTTTTCAGCCCATACAGGATCCGGGTATCGCCTGCCCAGCGGCTGCGATCTGTGTCCTGTTTTGTGGTTGGATTTTCAATCCTTCGGTGGCCAGGGAAGACTCGCAAGCACCCTCGCTATTCCGATCTGTCGATTCTTTGGGATGCCGTTACGAACCCAGGCACTTACGGTCTGCTGAGGGAGGTTGAACTTCTGCCCGAATTCCTTCTGAGTTAAACCCAGTGATTCCAGTCGTTCCCGAAGATCTTTTCCCGTCCAACCTTCAGGCACCTTTCTGGGATCACTTTGTGGAATCGGTTTCGAAAACGATGACCCCAATTCAGAGATGGTTCCAATTACCCCACTGAGTGCAGCCAGGGGGCCTTCAAGCAATTTCTCTCCAGCTTGCGAAAGGGTGAGTTCATTCGCGATCGCATATACTCTCAACCGTTTTGCGAGGTCGCTGGAAAGACTTAAGCAGATACGTTCGCACTCGGAATCAAGCACTTTTTTTCGTGACATGAGCAACCCTTCCATGGGCAATGGGCCGAAATGAGGCATGGAGCACCCATCCCGGCCCATCGCTCGGGACTACTGGAGCTTCGAGGTACTCCTTATCCTTCTCGGGAAAACGGAGTCAACCGTCGAAATTCAGGTATGAATTCACTTAGTCTGCACTCTCCGGCGAATCAAACTGGATAGGTTCGGGAAGCTTCGCAGAGCCAAACAATTCCTCGCGGTAGTCCGAATTGCCATCCAGGCCGATCCAGTCTTCATAGCGCAACTGGTCGTGCATACCCTTAGCCATCGTCCTCATGATGTATTTTTCGGTCGTTAACAGGCTGTGGTGCCGAAGGAGACGCCGAAGCGTCAGCAGGTTAGTGCCCATCTCCGCATGCAGTGTTGCAAAGGAATTGCGCAGGCGATGCGGGGAGAGGCCGGACAACCCAAGAGATTCCCCTGCCTTTCGGACGGTTCGATACGTCCACCCCCTGGGGTGCGTGCGGTCTTTCGGAATGTCCTCCCCGACCTCGTAGGGCCTTGGCAACAACGGGAAAATGAGCCCGCTCCGAGGCTTCCCACACTTCACCCAGTATTCCTCCAGCACGCTGCTCATTCGCTTGCCCATAGGCAGAGGTTGGACCTTGAAATTCTTGGTGTCTGTCGGGATGAAGAGATTCCGACCCCAAGTCACTTGAGTCCAGATTGCGCTGGTTGTTTCGCTCTCTCGCAGCCCCATCAGGAGCATCATGTGGCAAGCCACTGCCACCTGGATCTGCTCCCACGGGTAGTCGCAGGTTTGCAACGTGGCGACCTGAGACAGGAAGGGGTCGACCTGTTCTCGGGTAAGCACAGTCCACTCCTTTTCATCGACCTGAACCTTTCGAGGTTCAAACGGCAACTCGAAAAGGTATTTGCGACGCAGTGCTTCCGCCATCATGGCGTTAAGGGTTGCTGCAAGGCGACGCTTTCCACCTTGATTGTGCAAAACGACCCTTTTCTCTCCGGTGCGTGGATCACTCACCATCCGAGGTTTACCCGCGCTACTCAGCCGTGGCGACAACTCGTAGTTTGTGAGGACTCTATCGACGACTCTTTCGTCGATTTCGTTGAGCAGCAGTCCGTCCAGTTCTGCGAGATTTTTCTCAATCAGGCTGGCGCAACAACTGATGTGCCTGATTTCGTATCCCTGAGCTTTCAAGTGGTTCAAGTACTCAATTTTGAATACTGCGAACGTAGGAGTTGGTTTGATTCCAAGCTTTTTACGCTGGAGAATCCCACTCTTGAATGCCAAGAGGAACTTTTCCGCCTTCCTCTTGTCAGTCATGAAGGTGTCTTCTTGATGACGCTCCCCGTCCATCATGAAGCGGAACTCCCACGATCCATGGGGAGTGCGCCGCCAATTATCCACCCATGGGGATTCAGGCGTAGCGTCCTTCAGCAGCAACTCTTCAGGAATTGCGGACGTGTTATTGAGATCGCCAGAGAAATCCTCTGGGTTGAGAGGAACAATGCTACGGGCCATTTGGGCCTCCTTTGGTCTTCCTTCGTTCTATTGACGAAGGTCGGGTTATGTATTGCGATTCGATTACTTCAACTGATTCGGCGGAGAGGACTTGTACCTGATGGTCGACGTCCTCGCTCCAACAGGAGGTGCCATTCCCCCGAGGCCATTGAGCAAAGGGTCTCTGGGATTGGCAGAATGGCGGGAGCGGCCATACCGTTAACCCCGGATGAGAGAAGGGCTGCGTCGACCCCTGTCGAGCCGCAGGAGATGCATGTAGCGGGCCTGATTCACCGAGGCCTCAAGGTTTTCTGCAACCTTGCCGCAACGGAGAAACCACTCGATACCTTCGGCGATGTCGTAGCGAAAGGTGCGGGGCCTGACAGGCCAGTGGGGCAGGCCCTCCCGCCGCCAACGCCAAGCTTTGTTGGGCGTCATCTTGATTTGCAGGACATCCCAGAGGGCTTCTGCAAACTGCTTCGCGCTAACAAGCCGGAGGTTGGGGTTGGGGCTTTGCTTCTGCACTGGGGGCCCTGGCAGGACTCGGCCCCCTGGCAGGAGTGGTGTGAGGAGCGCGTTGTTTTGTGTTCCTGGTTTCATCTGTTCTCCTTTGGTCCCATCAGCGGGATGGACCTAAGATCACATGCTCCAGGAATAGCTCTAAAGGCAACGCGCTCAGCGATTGCAGTTGTTTGTCTGTTTTGGGAGAGGGGTCTGGGGATAGGGTGGAATAGGGCTGGAGTTCAGACCAAATCACCACAGCAGGGTCGGTATGCTCAAAGCAGGAGAAGGCGACATGCCGATGGATGGGGCCAGCAGACAGACGAGGTTGACAGCCCTGTTTGAACTGTTTCTGGAAGGTAATCCCGTTTTCAGAAACTCAGACCTTCAGGCCTTTCTGGACCAGCCTTCGGTTTGCGCGGAGAACGAACGCCCCACAGTCAGATCCATCAAGCGCAGCAATGCTGGGCGATTCTTTGCGCTCCAGAAGGGGATGTACGCCAAGACGTACCCGCCCATGGGGGCTACACAATGGCCAGACCCATTTCTAGTGGCCGCCAAAGCTTTTGTCCAATCGGCTTTATGTAGAGAGACGGCATTGCGTTTTTGGATAGGTGATTCGGCCCCTGAATTCATCGAAATACTTACGAAGCCTGGCCAAAAAAAACGAAATTTCGAAAGTGGTGATTTTTCCGCATTACTTCAACCCATTGAAGAGCAGCAAAAGGCGGCCAATCCTGTTGTCGAGCAGAAGACGATCCTTCAGGTAGAGAGACTCGGAATGGCTGTCCCAGTGACATCCAGGGAGCGAACCCTCATCGATGTTCTTGCATTTCTCCCAAGCATGAGGGATCCGATTTGGTGTTGGAATGCTTTGCCTAAATTATTCCGAGAATCAAGCGTGAGACTCAATGAATGCGCATTGCTTGATTATCTGCCTATCGTCGATAGTCAAATTGCGGCAGCACGTGTAGGACTGTTTTTGCATTTGCATCGTGAAGAATTTCAAATCCAAAATGAGACTTTAAAATGTATTCGATGGCTTGGACCACAGGGCAATGATTTGCGTTATTGGCTAGACGGTATTACTGGCCGAAAGATACGTCAATGGAATCTGATGGTTCCGGAAGAGGTAATCGGTTGGCCACCTAAAAATGAGCGCAGAGAATCAGAGAATGATGGTCTTCCATATTCGGAGCCGTCCGCTTCGGATTCCTATGACAAGGAATTGCTCACCCAAGAGGACCTTCTCGATTGCGGCAAGCTCGAAACCCCTTTGGAAGAAGGCAGACTCAAACCTGTGTTGGAGGCCGTCGAATCAGGTGCGTTTACAGTTCCTAAATGGATCTGGCCTGAATCCGAATCCCTCCCGGCATTGAACAAGTGCCTCCCGATCCAACAACCTGGAAGCGATCTACTTCCCATTTTAATAAATAAATTTAATTATTCATCATTCCGTTCGGGTCAGGAAGAGATCATCCGTGCTGTCTTGGATGGAAGGGATGCAATCGGGATTCTCCCAACTGGTGCTGGGAAAAGCCTGATCTACCAATTCCTGACAATACTGAACGGCGGCCTCACACTGGTCGTTTCGCCTTTATTGGCCCTTATTGAGGATCAGATCAAAGAGTCAGGATTGGAGCCTCGGTGCCTTCGCGCCGCCAGCCTCAACTCCTCGATGTCGGATGCCGAATGGGACTCAACCTCGCAAGCCGTATTGGCAGGGGCTTACGATTTGCTATTCCTATCTCCAGAGGCCTTGGCCAGCAGCAAACTTGAACTAAACCCTATCCGTGAAAGGGTCCGGCTCATTGTCGTTGATGAAGCTCATTGCATCAGCGCATGGGGACATGATTTCCGACCTGCATTTCGAGATCTTCAAAATCTTCGTTTTGATTATAAAGATGTACCGATTATAGCCCTCACCGCAACAGCAACGCCTAGTGTTCTTAGTGATATCAAACACTATCTAAGACTTTTTAATCCACTTGTTCATAAAGAATCTGTCGCACGCCCCAATCTGTGCCTTAATGCAATTAGAGCTGAAGGTGGTCTTTCTGGAAAACTGGAATTATTGTCGACTTTTATCCATCGGAGAAGTGGCGATTCAGGGATTATCTACTGTGCAACCAGGAAAGGTACAGAACGGGTTTCCAATTTTTTAGCCGAGAAGGGCATCAAGGCCGCCGCGTTCAATGCTGGTCTTCCAGCAGAGGTTCGAAGACATGTCTTCCGATCGTTTGCTTCGGATGAAATTCAGGTAGTTGTTGCAACCATCGCATTTGGAATGGGCGTAAATAAACACAACATCAGGTTTGTCGTGCACATGAACTTGCCAGGAAGCCTCGATGGATACACTCAAGAAATCGGACGCGCCGGAAGAGATGGACAACCAGCTGAATGCCTTCTCCTGCACTCAAAGGGGGATGTTGTATTTCAATCCTTTCTGGCCAGTCGCGTCGATGGAGGACACCGTAACACTAGGTTTGCCCACATCTGGATAATGCAGCGGTTCGCCGAACAGCAAGGATGTCGCCACCAACGACTAGTCAGATACTTTGACTGGGATCGTCCATCGATTCAGAGTGAGCCATGCCGAAATCGATGCGACAACTGTTCGTCCACCGACTCGCAACAAATAGGATCCATTATCGGCCAGCAAAACGACAATGCCAAACATCAGGTAACTGAACTAAAAACAAATATACCACTCAATAATGCTGACAATTGCCCTGCCTCGGATTCGGTTTCAGCAGCAGACGATGTCGATTCCTATCTCATCGACTGCGACCTCGATTCCGAGCTTGGAATTCACGTTGGAACGGAGTGGATGGCGTAAGCGACCCGTGCACGAGTAATAAAAAAGTTTCGCTGAGCGCGTGGTTTCGTATGCGCTATTGAACAGATGCCTCAATGAGTGCCGAGGTGTCCCATATGTCTCGACCAAAGAAACTAAGCCTTAACACCAAACGACTCACGATCGAGCTCGACCGGGAAGTATATAGCTACCTCAGAGTGCAAAGCGCTCTGCGAGATGCGCCCATTTCGCTGATGGTGGAAGAGATCATTCGCGCTGCCGTTCCTCAAGCCGAACTGGAGTTCAGAGGCCTGCCTGTTCCGACGAGCCCTCTTCAGGCTGCCTTGTCGCTCAATGTGGAAAGATTCCCTCTTGGCTGGGATGGGGCTGACCTGAACCAGCGACTCTATCGCCTTGGTCGCACGCAGAAGGAACTTGCACTCTCGGTGAACATCCCGCAGCAAACGCTGAATCGGTGGTGTCGCAACGGGAAGATCCCTCCCCGAGAGGTTGCGAGGATTCAGAAACGCCTCGCCGAATGGGCTGCGGAAGCGACACGTGAAGGTCTGCAAAGCCCAACATGATCTTCAAGATTCCACCACCCCTCGCATGGCTGAAGGGTGGGATTCCATCTCTTCACCGAACGCAGGTTAGCTTGTTCAGCGCAGCTCCACCGACAGGTGCACGATCTCCTCGTGGAAGGCGGGAGGGACACACCACGAGGAGGTGCCGGGGGATCACCCGCACCGATCAGATAGCTAGGGCCGGAAGGTCCAGCGGAACTTGAAGCTGAAGGTCTCCTCCTGGGGTAACAGCCGGAGGGGACCATTCAGATCAGGTCGCTGCCAGCCCCGGTTCCACACGAAGAACGCCTCCACGCCGGGCTTCACCGTCCAACGCAGGCGTAGGTTTGAGCCCAATCCCTGCGATTCCGTGTCGTATTGGAGGAAGCCTGAAAGGATCAGGCGCGGACTCCAGGCATACTCGCCCTTGAGCTGAAGCAGTCGCTGGACGAAGTTTCCCCAGGGCAGACGGGCGAAATCGTTCTCGGAGGTGAGGGTCGCGCGAATGTGCCCGTCCTGGGCGTTCCAGCCCAGGGATTGGGTCCACTGGAGGAGATTCCCCCCGTAGAAGTCGCCGGTCCAAAAGGTCTCCTGGGCCTGCCAGGTCCGGGAGGGCGAGCTGATCACCTCGAAGCGGTAGCGGTTGAATCGGTAGTCCCCCACGGGGATCACCACCCCCTTGCTGATCTCGAAGGGTGCCGAGAGCACCTGATGCTCAGGGGCCCAATTCACCTCGAAATGGTCCCCGGCCTGGTTTCGGAAATTGATCGGGGCCATGAAGAGGGTCTCGGATTGCACATTCCCCAGGAGGTCCGTGATCCGGGTGGCCTCGAACTCGAAGAACGCTTGGCGGACCCAAGACCAGCGCGGGGAAGTGGGACGCGGCTGGTAGGCCATGCCGAAGTCCATCTGCTTCGTGCCAGGCCGGGGCAGGAAACCCATGGCCGGGTTCATGGCATCTCCGAAGCGGTTGTAGACGAACTTCACGTCCCAGAGGTCATTGGGGTAGTCGATCTTGAAGCCGTAGCCGTCTGCATCGCCCTTCCTTACCGTTGTGCCCTCGCTCCGGGCACCCCAGGCCCCGACGAGAAACAGCTTGTCGCCGAAGAGCCGTGAAGTCTGCCACACCGTATCCACGCCCGTCAGACGGTTGGTGCCAATGCCCGTAGGATCTCCATTGGTGCCGATCGCGCCGATCCTCAGGTGCTCATCCACATCCCAGCTCACGCGAGCCGTGGAGAGGGTGGTTGGCTTTCCCTCCAGGGAGGCCTGCTGATGGATGGAGAGCGCGCCGACCGAAACCGGCCCGACGCGGCCCAGCAGCTTGCCACCGCCGTCGAGGGTGATGGGTTCGCCATTCACGAGCCCGATGGTGCGGGAGAAGAAGGGCACGAAGACCCCATCCAGCCCTATGCCGAACTGGAACTGGTTCGAGCCTTCGAGGAAGAAGGCCCGCTTCTCGGGAAAGAAGAGCTGGAAGCGCGTGAGGTTGATCTGGCGGGCATCCACCTCGGTCTCGGCGAAATCCGGCCGGTAGGTGAGCACGCCGGAAAGCTGGTCTGATACGGGCACCGCCACGTCCACCCCGCCGCGCACCTTCGCGTGCGTGGACTGGTTTGGGAAGTCTGTCTCGCGGACGGCGGAGAGGTAGGGCGTGATGGAGAGCCCGCTGCCTCGATCCAGGCCCTTCACACCATCCAGAAGACCCGCCCTGGCCATGTCCGGGAACTTGGCATCGAGGATTGGCGAGGCCCAGCGCAGGTTCAGGCGCTCGCGGGCCACGAAGCGTTCCACGTTGAGGTTCCATGGATTGCGGGAGGGATCGAAGCGCAGGGTGCGGCTGGGAATGAAGATTTCGGCTGTCCAGCCGTGGTCATCGCGGGTGACAGCACTTTCCCAGAGGCCGTCCCAGTCGAGCGAGACGGATTCAGGCCCGGAGACCAGGCCGTCCGCCTGGGCTCCCACCGCGTTCACCTGGAACAGGTAGGCCGTGCGCCCGTCCCCCAGCGTGTCGAGCACGATGCTCACCATGTCGTCGCTGCTGAAGTCACCATCGCGCTGAAGCGTGTGGGTCACAATCCGTCCCGGCTCTGGGTCCTCGCATCGAACGCCAAGGTAGATGCCCTCGGGCGCGGCCAGAGCCCGCAACGTGGTGGTGAAGCGCGTCATGCCACCAGGCATGGGAGCCTGCTGGGTCAGGACCACCGGCTGGGCTTGGATCCAGGCCGGGTCGTCCATGCGACCGTCCAGGTGGATGGGCCCCGGTATCCGAGACGGCACCAATGTCGGCTTCTCCGCACCCTGGAGAAGGGAAGTCGCCACCAGACAAGGCACGAGCAGATGGGACTTAGCCATGGAACAGCACTCCTCCGGCGAGCGCAGCGACCAACACGAGCAAGGGTTCGGGTAGCTTGGTTCTCCAGACGAGAACCAGCGTGACAAGGGCGATAAGGGCCGTGGGAAGGTCACGGATTGCGCCCCGTCCCAGCACGAAAACCGAACCTGCAATGGCTCCTGCGGCCCCCGCCGTGATGCCCTGCACGAGCGCCTTCAGCTCCGGCTTCCTGCCATGTCGCCGGAAGAGGGGAGCCGCGAAAATGACCATCAGGTAGACGGGCAGGAAGACGCCCAGGGCTGCCGCGCCCGCCCCCAAAGGACCGGCCACCAGGTAGCCGATGAAGGCCACCGTGATCACCACGGGGCCGGGGGTGATCATGGCCACGGCGACCGCGTCCAGGAATTGGCGCTCATTGAGCCAGTGGAACTCCCCCACCACCGTGCCGCGCAGGAAGGGCACGATGGCCAGCCCGCTGCCGAAGACGAAGAGCCCGGCCTTGGCGAAGAAGAGGAAGATGCCGCCGAGGCCCGCCATCGTCGCGGGCCCATGCAGGCCGGTGATCCAGAAGGGTGGCAGGAGCCCAGCCAGCTCGCCCGTCCGCGTCCAGGGCCGCGTGCGCACGATCCAGAACAGGAGCCCGCCACCGATCACCAGCAGCACCCACTCCTTGCCGGAGAGGGCCGTCGTGAGCGCCACGACACCGAAGATCCCCCAGGCAAGGGGGTCGCGCTTCAGTGTGGCCTTCGCGAGCTTGGTGGCACTGCGGGCGATGAGGCCAATGACCGCAGCGCCCACACCGTAGAAGGCCGCCTGCATCCAGGGCAGCCCGCCAAATTTCAGATAGAGCGAGGCCAGGGCCAGCACCATGAGGAAGGAGGGCAGGATGAATGCGAGCCCCACCAGGTTAGCGCCCAGGATGCCCGCCCGCACGTAGCCCAGATAGATGGCGAGCTGGGCCGCCAGCGGTCCCGGCGAGACCTGGGCGAGGGTGAGGCCCTCCTGGTAGTCCGCCTCCGAGACCCAGCCCAGCGTCTCCACCAGATCCCGGTGCATGGCTCCGGCCAAGGCGATGGGGCCGCCGAAGCCCAGGGTGCCCAGCTTCAGAAAGTAGGCCAGGAAGGGACGGAGCGGGGCCGGAGGAGGCTGGATCTCACTCACGACCGCTTCCCCTGGAAGGCGGCGTGGAAGGCATCCATGACGCCGCTACCAGCGGCCATGCGGTCCTCGTCCTTCGCATGGAGGAGCGCCACGCCGTGGATGGCCCGCTCAAAGCCATGAACCTCGGGCCGCTTGAACTTGGCCTCCTTGAGGTCCACGTCGTGGATCACCTCACCCAGAGCCTGGAGTGCCGGGTCTTCCAGCCCCAGCCGGTGAAGGAAGGTCTCGAAGCTGCACCAGTCGCCTTCATGGGTGAATTCGCCCTCGAACATGTCAAAGCGCAACTCGCCAGAGCGCGTCTTGGCGGTCTTGGGGTCCACGAAACGAAAGCGGGCCTCGGGATCGATAAAGCGCCGGATCAGCCAGGCGCAGGCGATGCGGTCCACCTGGATGCCTTTGCGGGTCACCCAGGTCTTCCCCTGAAGTTCCTCACGCCTCCATGTGGCCACCGCAGGTTGCCCCATGGTTTCGGGGGCCAACCGCCTTTCCAGGCGGGCAAGCTGGGTGCGCACCTCGGCGCTGCCCTTGGCCTCGAAGAAGTCGATGGCCAGGAGATCCGTGAAGCGCTTTTGGAACCTGGCGTGCTGGGCTTTAGCCTCCTCCCGCTGAGGCTCCTTGAGCGTCTTGGGGAGCGCCTTGAGGCAACCCTGGACCTCTTCCTGGAGCTTGGCGAAGTCCTCGTCTCTGGCCTGCCGAAAGCGCTCTCTTAGCTCGCCGTCCGTGAGGCCGTCAACGAATTGTGCCTCTACGACACTGCCCTCGCCGCCTCCAGCCACGATCTGGCGGATCACCCACTGGAAATCCTCGCGGGCCCCATCCGACTGGGGCAGGACGTAGACGGAGTTCTTGAGGGCCACCGCCCCCAGGGACTGGATCTGCCGCCAGATCTTCACGCGGAAGTAGGCGGGCTTGGGGGGGAGTTGGTGGATGAGCAGCAGCCAGTTGGATACGTCCTCGTTCATGGCTGACCTCGCAGATGAATCTTAGAATAGAAACAGTTGTATCTTGATCAAGTCTCCAATCGGACTATTCTGCTTTCTCCACGAGGGACAAGGGAGGGACATGGGCCTGGAACCCCCGGACATCGCCCCCATCCATGACGCCGACCGGCGACGGAGATCCCGTGCTTGAAGCAAGCAGCCTAACGGTTCACCTGGGGGGCCAGCCCATCCTTCACGGTCTGGATTTCGAGATTCGGAGGGGTGAGCGCCTGGGCCTTATCGGCCCGAACGGCGCGGGCAAGACCACGCTCCTGGAAGCTCTGGCCGGGCTGCTACCTCTTTCGCATGGGTCGGTTGATCGCCGGTCTACGTTGTTCTATCTGCCGGACGGCATCACGCCTTGGGCGGATCTGCGGGTGGGCGAGCTACTGGGGACCTTCTGCCGCATGCAGGGTCGTTCCGAGGAGGACGTGGCGAGGTTCGTGGACGGCTTCGATCTGAGGCCCGTCCTGGGCAAGCGCGTGCGGGAGCTATCCAAGGGCAACCGCAAGCGGGCCCTCCTCGCCTTGGCCTTTCTCACCCGCGCCCCGCTCCTGCTCCTGGACGAACCCTTCGACGGCCTGGATATCCACCAGGCCCGCCGGGCCATGGAGCTGATCCAGGCAGAGCAGGCCACCGGGCGCACCTTCCTGCTCTCCATCCACGAGCTGCGCCAGGCTGAGAACATCTGCGAGCGGTTCCTCCTGCTGGTGGCGGGCCGTATGGTGGCCACCGGCACACTGGAGGATCTTCGGGCGCATACGAACACGGCGGACGGCCTGGAGGAGGTGTTCCTTGCGTTCCGGTAGCTGGTTCCGCCTGGAGATCCGCCAGCTCCTCACGGGGCGAGCCTGGCTCGGCTTGGCCCTCATCCTGAGCCTCCTGGTGGGCTCCACCTTCGCCCAGGCGGTGGGGATCTTCACCGACGGAAGCCGTTCCGCACTGACCAGTCCGGATCTGGCACCGGGGCTGACTCCCTTCGACGGCATCCTGGTGCCCACTTTCGGCTCCGCCTATCTCGTGGCCACGCTGCTGCTGCCCTTCGTAGCCATCCGCCAGATCGGCCAGGACCGCGATTCCGGTGCCCTGAAGATCCTACTTGGCCTCGGCGTGTCCCCGCTTCGCTTGCTTCTGCGCAAGGCCATCGTGCTGGGCGTGGCCTGGGCGCTCTTTCTCGTCATTCCCATGGGTGCCGTGGCCCTCTGGGTGAAGGCGGGTGGCCATGTTCACGGTGCTGAGCTGGCGGGGCTCCTGGTGGGGCATCTGCTCTACGGGTGGGTGGTCCTCGCCCTTGCCCTGCTGGCGGGCAGCCTCGGCCCCAGCGCCAGCACGGCCTCCCTTCTGGTGCTCGGCGCGACCCTGGGTTCCTGGGCCCTGGATTTCGAAGGAGCCATGGGAACGGGCTGGATGGCCCGCCTGGTGCCCCTCTCCCTCACCCAGGCCCTGCGCCCCCTGGAGCGCGGCCTGCTGCCCCTTGGGCACCTGCTGTCCTGGCCACTGCTCATCGTGGTGGCTCTCGGATTGGCGGCCGTCTGGATCCACCCCGGACGGGCGCGCGCCCGGAAGCTCCTCGCCACGCTGGGGAGTGTCGTTCTCGTGGGCGCGACCTTCGTCGGGGCGTCCAGTCTGAGAACCTCCTGGGATCTCACGGAGGACCGCCGCCATTCTTTCCCGGCTCCCGTGGAGCGGGCGCTTCGGGGCCTCACCGACCGCCTGGGCATCGAGGTTCGCCTCAGCGCCGAGGATCCCCGCTGGATGGACATGGATCGTTCCCTGATGAGGAAGCTCCAGCGTGTCGTGCCGCACATCCAGATCCATCGCACGGGGGAATCGGCCACCCTGGGGCGCTTCGGTCAAGGCGGGGACGACCGCTACGGCGAGGTGGTCTACCGATACGCAGGACGGAAGGCCACCAGCCGCTCCACGAGCCCCGAGGAAGTGCTGCCCCTGCTCTGGTCCCTCACGGGCACGCCTCCCCCACCTGAGGGTGCGGAGGTGGCCTACGGCGGGCATCCCTTGGCCCTGGAAACCACTCCTGGGTTGCTCTGGTTCCGCGTCCTCATTCCCTTGCTGTGTCTTTCCCTCTGGGCGTTCCAGCGTTGGCATCGCCCCCGCGTCCTGTAGGAGGTCCCATGCGTTCCGCGATGTTTCTCGCCCTCGCACTCGTCGCCCTGCCGATGCTGGCCCAACAGCCCCGGACAGTGGACTTTAGCCCGGAAACCATCGGCGCTGAGCCCAAGGCCATGCTGCCCATGGTAGGCAACTGGATCATTGCCCCGGAGGGCGGGAAGAAGGTGTTGAAGGTGGATGGCACTCGCTGGCAGCAAGGTCAGAGCGGTGCCAATCTCGCCGACAAGGCGCGAGCAGTTTACGGCGAGCGCTACGCCGAGTTCCTCGATAGCGTGAAAGCCTTCGCGTACTTCCCCTATGTCGTGGCGCGGGACATCCCGGACTTCAAGGAAGGTGAGATCGACCTGCGATTCAAGCCCCTCGCGGGGCGCGTGGATCAGGCCGGGGGCATCCTCTTCGATCTCAAGCCCAATGGGGACTACCTGGCGCTACGCGCCAACGCCCTTGAGAACAATCTCGTGCTGTGGCGGGTCGTGAAGGGCAAGCGAATCTCCGTGAAGTGGGTCCGCAACACGCCTACCCCGAGCGGACAATGGCACGACCTCAAGCTCATCATCCGGGGCCGAAATCTCGAAGGGTACCTTGATGGCAAGCGCGTCCTGGAGCACACCCTCGATCAACCCGTGAACGGACGCGTGGGCATCTGGACCAAGGCCGATAGCGTGTGCCTGTTTGACGCTTTCCAGGTGAAGTGAGTCCTCTCTCTGCTCCAAATTCTTGCGATCCGGATCCATCTGCCAAAACCAGAGATCTGTCAGCAGGGGGGCCACTGGTCTGTCTGGTCACCTATCCGCAAGAGTCACGGAGAGAGTATCAATGAGTTTTTCGGGTTCGACGGAATAACATCCCGCCGACAAGTACCATTAAATCAACACATCAAATGGGTACATTTTTGCATTTTCAACATTCAGGCAAATTAATGTACGAATCGCAAAAATGCATTGAACCCAATTCAGGATGTAAATACATCATGCAGATGAATTTAACCGTGCAAATCGGCGTTGCTCCTGCCGTTTGAGATACTCGGTTTTCACTAACTCCGTAGTGAGTGTTGGTCGTGCCACGCGTAACGCGACCTCAAGCAACAGTAATAACATTTTTAATTTCAACAATTAAGTAAACAGAGCAGCAGCCTTGAAAACCGACGAGGGTGTGAGCCCTCCGCGGGTTCGAATCCCGCCCCCTCCGCCAACCTGTCCGCCCCGCGCAAGCGGGGCGAGCCATATAGGGCGGAATTCGAAGTCACGAATGGCGCGCCGGTAGCCGCAGCTTTCGACCGTCCCGTGGACGGTTGAAAGCGGTCGCGGCGGGCGCAGCCAGTTGTGCGGCCCGGAGGGGAATCCCGCCCCCTCCGCCAACCTGTCCGCCCCGTGCAAGCGGGGCGAGCTACCTGGGGCGGAATTCGCAATCCCTTCAACTTCAGTATTCTCAGAGCTGGGCTTAAAGGAGCTTCGGCATGAGGCAGGTCGGTTTCATCGGGTGGCGGGGCATGGTGGGTTCGGTGCTCATAGCTCGGATGGTGGAAGAGAAAGACTTTGACGGCACCTTCCAGCCTGTCTATTTCTCCACCTCCCAGATCGGCGGTCAGGGCCCCGATGGTGGCGCGCTGCAGGACGCCTTCGACCTGGAGGCGCTCCGCGCCATGGATATCCTCGTCACCTGCCAAGGCGGTGATTACACCGGTGAAATTCATCCCAGGCTCCGGGCCAGCGGCTGGCAGGGGCTCTGGATCGATGCTGCCTCCACCCTGCGCATGAAGGATGACGCTGTCATCGTGCTGGATCCCGTCAACCGCAGAGTGATCGATGAAGCGCTGGACAAGGGCGTGAAGGACTACATCGGCGGCAACTGCACCGTGAGCCTGATGCTCATGGGCCTGGGCGGTCTCTTCGAGCAGGGCTGGGTGGAGTGGATGAGTTCCATGACCTACCAGGCCGCCAGCGGTGCAGGGGCCAAGAATATGCGGGAGCTGGTTCGCCAGATGGCCGCCATCGGCGCCATCGACTCAGCCTTGAAGGATGACAAGGGCGCCATCCTCGAACTGGATCGTGCCGTGAACTCCGTCATCCGGGGCGATGCCTTCCCCAATTCCAACTTTGGCGCGCCCCTCGCGGGCAGCCTCATTCCCTGGATCGACAAGGCCTGGGAAGGTGGCCAGACCAAGGAAGAGTGGAAGGGCCTGACTGAAACCAACAAGATCCTGGGCACCAAACGCCAGATCCCCGTGGACGGCATCTGTGTGCGTATCGGCGCCATGCGCTGTCATAGCCAGGCCCTTACCATCAAGCTCACCGAGGACGTGCCCCTGGTCGAAGTCGAAGCCGCCATCCGGGCCCACAATCCCTGGGTGAAGGTGGTGGACAACACCAAGGAAGCCACCCTGAAGGAGCTCAGCCCCGCCGCCATCTCAGGCACACTCACGGTGCCCGTGGGGCGCCTACGTAAGATGAACCTGGGCCCCGAGTACCTCGCGGCCTTCACGGTTGGGGATCAGCTTTTATGGGGCGCTGCCGAGCCCATTCGCCGCATGTTGGGGATCGCCCTGGGGCGTTGATGCTTTTTGGGGATCGCGTTGAATCTATAGTCTGAGCTCAAGGCGACTAGGCGAAAACCGCCTGTAGGCCCTCATCCGTGCCTGAAATTTTCACGTATCGGTGACAGTCGTTTCGGAAACCGAACCCATCTTTGGGGCACCCAAGCTGTACCCAACAATCTCCATCACATCGCCTGGAAGGAGGGTTCCCATGCCTCGTGGAACGCTCAAGTCGTCGTTGCTTCTCGTGGGCACCCTTGGGGCGGCCCGAACCCAGCCCATGCCCGAGCCCCCCTCCATGGCCCTGCGGAGCCCGATGGATCTCGAAGGCATTATCCAGAGTGTTCATGCCTTCGGCGATGCCTGGTTCCGGGGGGATCAGGCGGCCCTGGAGGCATGCCTCCATCCCGATCTGGTGTCGCGGGTGCTGGAAGCAGGCCAGAAAGGGGCGGCGCCTCTCCGCCTGGGGAGAGCCTCCACGCTGATGGAGCAGCTGGGAGCTCCGGCTCACTGGGGACCTCGAACGATCCCCTCCCAGCGACGGCAGGAAGTCACGGTGCTGGATGCCCGGGGTCACTCGGCCAGTGTCCGGGCCACCCTGGGGGAATGGGTGGCCTACATCCATTTGGTGGCCTTGGATGGGCGATGGGCCGTTGTCAATGTCCTCTGGGAGTGGGGCAAGCCGCGGGGTGCCTGATCAACGCAGGGGATTTCCACTCCGACACCACTCGCTGTAGGAACCCATGTAGACCGCGGCGCCGGGGAGGCCCGCCAGTTCAAGGGCCAGCAAGGTGTGGCAGGCGGTGACGCCGCTTCCGCAATGAACGGCCAGATGATCCGCGGGGGTTTCCTTGAGCAGGTTCAGGTACATCTCGCGGAGTTCTGTGGCTGTCTTGAAACGGCCCTGGGCATCCAGGTTCTCGGCCCAGGGCAGGTTCACACTGCCGGGGATGCGGCCAGGCACGGGATCGAAGGGCTCCACCTCACCACGCCACCGCTCGACTGCCCGCACATCCAGCAGCTTCCACTGGGGATCTTCCCGGAGGCGGGTGACGGTGGTGAGGTCCACCTGGGGCAGGGCCCAGGCTTCCATGGGGTAGGGGGGCGTCGGTGTGGCAATCGTGAGCGCATCCGTCAGGGGGCGGCCCGCCTCCTGGGCGGCCTTGAGGCCCCCATCCAGGACCACGACTCGGGTGTGTCCCGAGGCCCGCAGCATCCACCAGAGTCGGGCCGCACCATTGCCCCCGGAGGCGTTGTCGTAGGCCACCACCAGGGCCTGGGGGGTGATGCCCCAGGCACCGAGCTGTTCCGACCAGCGATGCGGCTCGGGCAGGGGGTGGCGCCCGCCCTTGGCCGGGTCGAAACCGGGTTCATAGGCGGAGCTGAGAAAACGGTCGAGGTCGGCGTGCAGGGCACCTGCCAGGTGGCCGGAGGCGAAGGCCTCTGGTCCTGGGCGGCAGTCCAGGAGGACGGGCGTCGGGGTAAGGTGGGCGAGGCTTTCGGGAACTAGCAGGAGGTGGGCAGACATGCCAGTATCCTGGCACAAGGAGGTCGCCCATGAACGACGTTCGTCGATACCTGACTTTGGTCCTCACGGGTGCCCTGGTTCTGGGGTGCGACTTTGGTGGCAGTGAGAAGGGGCCGGTGGCCGCGTCCTCCCGCAAGGCGGTGGACACGGTGACATTCCTGGATGCCTCTGGCGCCAAGCGCAGTCTGGCGGAATTCAGCGGCAAGGTCGTGGTGGTGGATGTCTGGGCCACCTGGTGTCCTCCCTGCCGGGCCAGTCTGCCGGAGATTGGTGCCCTGCAGAAGCGGGGTGGCGAGGCCTTTGTGGTGTTGCCCATCTCTGTGGATCGGGGCGGCTGGGGCGACGTGGATCCCTTCCTGAAGGCCAACCCTCCGTTCGGCATCGAGGCCTTCCTGCCTGCGGATTCTGAGGCTCTCAAACCCTTTGGCGCGATCTCGGGCATTCCCACCACCCTGGTCGTGGATCGCCAGGGACGGCTGCGGGAGCGATGGAGCGGCTACTATCCGGGACGCACGGAAAAGGCCCTGGAGGAAGCGCTCCAGGAGTCCTGAATCCTGGACAAATAAAGGTGGAAGGGCGAGGCTGGCTGCACTAGATTTTCCTCATCCTCTCTCGAGGCCAGGAGTGTGCCGATGGCTCAATCGAAGCTCCAGAGGCTGTTGTCGCCTCGCGTGATCCTGGCTCTGTTTCTGCTCACGACTCTGGCACTGCTCTGGTTCCTGCTGATGGCCCAGGAGGCCACCCGGGGGCTTCTTGCTGGCCTGGGGGTGCTCATGGGGGCCTTTGGGCTCCTGCTCTTCAATCGGATGTCCTCCCACACGCGGGCGGCGAACCGGGCCCTGGAGCATGGCGAAGACTACATCGAACGCGTGGCCGACCTTTCCCAGGACATCCACTCGATCATCAATGTGGATACTCAGACCTACGTGTACATGAACCAGGCTGTGGAGCGGCTCCTGGGATACACTCCCCAGGAGTTGATCCAGGGTGGAACCGCCTTCTTCCTGGAACTGGTCCACCCCGATGATCGTCGGCTGGTTTCTCGTCAGTGGGAGCGGCTTTTGGAGCACGGTTCGACGCCTCCAGCCTCCCGGAATCAAGAAGTGACCCAGGAAGAGGTCTACCGGATCCGGAACAAGTGGATGGAGTACCGCTGGTTCCGCAGTCGCCGGGTGGTATTCGCCCGCCACGACGACGGCAGGCCGTGGGAGATCCTCGCCGTGGTCCATGACATCACCGAGCAGCGCTCGTACGAGGCGGCCCTGGTGCATACTCACGAATTCGAGAGTCTGGGGCTGCTGGCGCGGCGTCTGGCCCACGACCTCAACAACATCCTGATGGGAATTCAAGGGCATACGGATCTCGGGCTGGAAACCCGAGACACCACCAGACATTTAGAGCTGTTTGGCAAGATCGGGGAGAGCACTGAGCGGGCCTCCAAGCTGTGTCGCCAGATGCTCGCCTACGCTGGGCGGGGCCGGGTGCAGATCATCCGACATCAGCTCAATGACAGCATCCGGGAGGGGCTCCCCCTGGTGGAAAACCTCCTGCAGGAGAACGTCAACCTGGTGCTGGAGCTGGAGAACGATCTGCCAAGGATCAACGCGGATCCCAACCAGGTCCGCTACGCCATGCTCAACCTAGTGGTCAACGCCATGGAGTCAATGGGAGCCCAAGATGGGGAAATCTCCATCAGCACTACCCTGAAACACCTGGACGGTCGGGATGCCAATTTGCCGCAGACGCTCCTCGGAGACTACGTCTGCCTGGAAGTCAGGGACACGGGGCAGGGGATGTCCGAGGAGACTCTAAGCGGGATCTTTGACCCTTTCTTCAGTACCAAGCACCCCGGGCGGGGGCTTGGCATGCTGACAGTGCAGGGGATCGCACGAGAGCACCAGGGAGCCCTGCAGGCCGAAAGTCATCCGGGGAAGGGTTCCACCTTCTGCCTCTACTTCCCCATTGCGGAAAAGGAACCGGAAACCATCGACCCCAGCGATGAGGCCACGCCGGTGGTTGGCGGTCCCGGCCTGATCCTGCTGGTGGATGACGAGCCGGTCATCCGCTCGATTCTCCGTCAGGGCCTGGAACAGGCGGGGTTCAAGGTCATCGAGGCGGCCGACGGCGTGGAGGGGTTCGGCGCCTTTGTGCGTCACCGCTCATCGATTCGCATGGTTCTGCTGGACCTCACCATGCCCCGCATGAGTGGGGACGAGGTTTTCGCCGAAATCCAGCGGTTGGCTCCTGAGGTGCCCGTGGTGCTCATGAGCGGGTACAGCCAGCAGGAAGTCACCGCGGCCCTTCAGGGCAAGGGACTCGCGGGCTTCCTGTCCAAGCCCTGCAGCGTGCGAGAAGCCCTCGCGGTCGTTCATCGCGTTCTGGGGCATCCCATCACAACCAAACCCTGATGGGCAGCCTCGGCGCAACCAATCGGCTTGATCACAAGGCGGAACGATGAGGATGGAGCGAAAATTCGTTTGGGCGGGATCGGTGGTGCTTCTCCTGGGGTGCGGAAGGGAACAGCCGGTCCCGGTGAAGGATCCCCAAATGGGTATCTCCGTCGTCTTTCCAGGTCAACCCTCCAGGGTGCGCTATTCGGAGCCCTCGCCCTTCGGCTCCCTGGAGTGGTATGGCCAGGCCTACCGCCCCGCGGGACGCATGGATACGACCTTTCAGACGGATGTGGCCAATCTGCCCGAGGGGAGCCGGGGGGGAACCACGCCCGGGGAAGTCCTGGAGACTTACCAACGCTGGCTGCTTCAGCGGTTCGGCAAGGTCGACCGCGAGGATCTTCTTGTGGATAAGGGGCCGGGGTTCCGCTACCAGGTTGTCAGCCCCATGGGCACACACCTCCAGGGCGTCCTGGTGGTGCGGCGCGGGCGGCTGCACAGGGCCGAGGCCAGCACCTCGAAACGGGAGGATCCGCGGGCGAAGGCCTTCCTCGAAGGGTTTGAGGTTCTGCCCTAGCGAAGCAACCTCTCCACGGCCCCCACCAGCTGGTCGGCTTCTGCGACCTCGCTGAGGCTGGGATGATCTCCGGGTACCGCTTCGCCCACCGCCAGGAATGGGACGCCGGCCTGCGCGGCGGCATCGCGGTCATGGGGCCGGTCGCCCACGTATAGGTGCGGACCCGCGCAGCCCTCCAGGGCCTTGCGGATGAGGCCCACGCGATCCAGGTTAGGCAGGCTACCCAGGCGCGGGACGCGATCATCCACGCCCAGCAGGCGAGCCTTGAAATCCAGCACCCGAGGCGTGTTGCCGGAAACCAGCCAGACCCGGTGGCCTGCCTCCACGAGTCGTCCCATCCCGGACAGGGCTGCGTCCTTCTGGGTGGAAGGCCGCCTGGAAGCGGGCCAGGCAGGCACGATCATAGGTCTCGTAGTCGGCGATGCCCAGGGGCGTGCCAAAGCGCAGGCGATGCATCTCGTCCACGATCTCCCAGTCCGTGGAGCCTGCGCAGGCCTGGAGTTCTGCGGAACTGGGCTCCTGGCCCCACAGCTCGCCCAGGGCCTGCCGCAGCAACAGGTACCCGCCGCCGAAGCTGCCGAGGGTGCCGTCGAGGTCGAAACAGAGTGGCATCTCGTGATCTTATCCCGGATTTCTGCACCTACACTGGATCCAGAGTCTGTGCGGTTCTTCTGTCCTGAGTGAGCTTGACATGCGTTTCCTGCGTTCTGCCTGTCTATCCATCCTGTCCATCGGGCTCACGGCCTCGGAGTCGCCCCAGGGCACGGGGGTGCTGACCTACCGAGTGAAGCTGCGGATGCAGGGAGAGTCGCAAGCCATCGAGACCCGATTCTCGCTGGTGCCCCTGCCCGTGGCGGTCACGGCGAACCGGGTGAAGAAATCGCGCATGGGTTCCTGGCGGCTGGAGGCGCACCAGCCCAAGGACGGCGCCTACTCCCAGGCCCTGGTCCTGGCCAGGGTGGAGCGCATGCTCTATTTCTCGGGCCCCACGGCGGAAACGGTGCCCCAGTCGATGGTCGTGCGGTACGGCGAACGGCCCTGTCGCGTGTGGTCCACGACGATTCCCGCAGGCGTTCACGCTCATGCTTACCTGGCGGAAGTCGCACCGGGCCTTCTCGCCCTCAGCTATTTCAGCGGCAGCTTTGCCGGCGGGGATGTGGCCTCCCTGGAAATCCAGCTCGATACCTTTCATCTGAATGCAGGGACAGCGCCCTCCGCCGATGGAACGGTGCTACTCCAGACCCTTCGCCGATTGGCGGCAGCGCCCGCGGGGCCCCTGGAGGATGGCGGCGCCCAGGTGGTCGAGTAGGGTCAATTCAGGCTCAGGCTCATCACGGTCTTCGACTGCCCCTTTTCACCACCCCCGGACCCACTGCTTTCCTGGGCATGGCGCAGTACCACCAGGCGGTTGCCCGCGCGGGTGAATTCGAAGGCCTCCTTCTGGTGCTGCTCGAAGCTGATGACGAGCAGGGCGCGGCCTTTCATGCGGACATCGGTCTCGGCGGCCAAGGGCAGGCCCTCGGCGCTCACCCAGACCTTCGCGGTTGCTTCCATCTCCTTGATGTATTTCCGTTCCTGCTGACCCAGCTTCGGGTTCACTTTGAGTTGAAGGAGCTTGGCCGGCTTGCCCTGCCAGGTTTCGGCCCTTTCTGCGACCAGTTGGGATTGATCGAGGGTGCGAAGCAGTTCCTCGGCGCCGTTCAGGTAGTCGCTCACCTCCAGGGCCTTGAGGCCTTCGAGGGCGCGCCGGGTGGGGGTCTTTTTCTCGGGGTCCAGGGCCTTGGCCTTGGCCTCCTGGGCCGCGGTCTGGAGGGTGCTCCGGCTCCAGGCCATCCGGAGGCCCTGGGGGCCATCTTCCACCTGAGTCGTGGCCCGACCCTCGGTGATGACGGGCTTCTTCTCATCGCCCTGGCGGCTCCAGAATTGATACTCCACGCTTGCCTTTACGGGGTCCGCGCCATGGAGCTTCGGCAAAAGTCCTTTCAGGTCGCTCAGGGTATCGGCCTGCATGAGCGAGCCCAGCAGGAGAAAGGAAAGCAGACGAAGGTGCATGGGGGCTCCAGTCGAGTCAGGAGTGCCTCGGAGCCGTGCGAGGTTCGAGTGCCATTCTTGGCTCCAAGATCAAGACTACGGTGCCCTCCGAGGGCGGTTTACAATGACCCTTTGGAGGTCCGATGCCTTTCATGGATGAGTGCGGGGTCTTCGGGATCTTCCAACAGCCAGAAGCCAGCCGCCAGACCTACCTGGGTCTCTATGCCCTCCAGCACCGAGGCCAGGAGGCCGCCGGTATCTGCACCCGGGACGGGCGCGAACTCATCCTGCACAAGGGCCTGGGCTATGTGGCGGATGTCTTCACGGAAACCGTGCTGGATCGCCTCAAGGGCGATTCGGCCATCGGGCATACCCGCTATTCCACCACCGGCGGCAATGTGGCCAGCGCGGCCCATCCTTTCCTCGTGCGAGGGCGCTTCGGCCAGGTGGCGCTCTGCCACAACGGCAATCTCACGAATACGGAAACCCTCAGGGCCCGGCTCATCGCCGAAGGCCAGGTATTCAGCAGCCCTTCGGATTCCGAAGTCATTCTCGCCCTCATCAACCGCGCCCAGGCCACCACCCTGGAAGACGCCGTGGTGGAAGCCCTCCGGCAGACGGAAGGTGCCTTCTCGCTGCTCATCCTGGCGGAGGATCTCATGATCGCCGCCAGGGATCCCCGGGGCTTCCGGCCCCTGGCCCTGGGGCGCCTCGATAATTCCTGGGTCTTTTCCAGTGAGACCACGGCCTTCGATCTGGTGAATGCGGAGTACCAGCGCGAAGTCCATCCCGGCGAGATGGTTGTGATCGACGCGAAGGGGCTCCGTTCCCGGTTCCTGCCCGCCAAGGAGGAGCCTCGGCCCTGCGTCTTCGAGCATGTCTACTTCGCCCGGCCCGATTCCTTCGTGTTCAGTCGAAGCGTCATGGCCACCCGTCGCGCCATGGGCCGCTGCCTGGCCGAGCGCCATCCCGTGGCGGCGGATCTCGTGGTGCCCGTGCCCGACAGCGGCGTCCACGCGGCTCTAGGCTATTCCGAGGCCAGCGGCATACCCTTCGATTTCGGCCTGGTGCGCAATCACTATGTGGGCCGCACCTTCATTGAGCCCAAGCAATCTATTCGCTCCTTTGGTGTGAAGGTGAAGCTGAATCCATGCCGGGAGCTGCTGCGGGGCAAGCGCGTGGTGCTGGTGGACGACAGCGTCGTGCGTGGCACCACCTCGCGGAAGATCGTGGAAATGGTGCGTCAAGCGGGCGCCGCCGAGATCCATCTGCGGATCTCCAGCCCGCCCACCACCCACTCCTGTTTCTACGGCATCGACACGCCCACCCGCGACCAACTCATCGCTGCCCAAAAGAGCATCCAGGAAATCTGCGCCTTCGTGGGCGCCGATAGCCTGGGCTTCCTCACCCTGGGGGATCTCGAAGGCGCCATGCAGGATCCCGGTGGCAAAGGGTTCTGCTACGCCTGCTTCACGGGAAAGTACCCCGTGCTTCCCATGGGCTTCTCCGAGTGAGCACGGGATCATCAGGCCCCAGCGGGGAACTCCAGGGACGTTTCGAGGCCGGACTACGCTTCCTGGTGACCGCCATGGCGCTCCAGGCAGATCAGCGCAGCGCAGCGGCGGCGGTGAGTGCCGCCTGTGATTCGGTGCAGTGCTTCCTGAGGATCTTCGAGGCCGCGGCCGCCCACCATCTGCCTGATCCCGATGGCGAGCTCCTCCGCCTGCGCGACCAGTGCGTGGCCCTGCTCACCCCCCAGCAGAACGCGACCAACGCCGTGGGCCACGCCGTGGAGGCTGCGAAACTGGCCCGGGACCAGGCGGCGCGGCTGCTTCCCAAGCTGATGGCTCAGTAGCCCCAGCCGATTGGAAAGAGCTGGTTGACTACGTTTCCGCCCGACATTGTGACGTTTGGATCCATCCAGCGGGGCATGGGCGGGGTCGCGGGGAAGACGGGGAGTTCCTTCTTCATCGCGAGTCTGAATCTGCCCCCGAGGCTCAAGTGCGCGACGGACTGCTTAGACATCTGCCCGGGGCCGTCCTCCTCCACCACCACCACTGCACCGGGCATGTCCCGCAGAGCCGCGCTCATGGCATGGGCCGCCGAGAAGGCCACGGAGCGGGTCGTCAGTCCCTTGTAGACGGGCGCCGGTGGTCCGCAGTGAGCGGCCGGGGGCTTGGGAGGTGGAGGCGGGGCATTCAGCAGGATCAGCATTTTCGCGTTCCGTTCGGGAACAAGGTGGCGCGAGTCTCGGGCTGGTTCCCGATCCCTCACGAGTCAAGGCGCAAGCTATAGTTTCCTTTGGATCAGGTGGAACGATGCGGCATTCTCGCGTGATGGAACTCATTCAGAGGCCCTTTCGGAGGGCCTTGGACAGCCGCGAGGAGACCCCTCGTCCCACGCTGAAGTGGCTGGTGATTTCCAACTGCCAGACCGTAGGGCTGGCGAATTGTCTCTCGCTGCTGGCGCCCCAGGCCCGTGTGGATGCCTGCAATCTCTGGCAGCTCCGGAAACGCGCGAAACACTGGAGGGCTCGGCTGAGCGATTATGACCACCTGTTCTTCGCCCCGGAGGTCAAGGCGTTTGGTCTGTCGGATCTCGAGGGCCTGAGCCACATCACCTGGGTCCCCTCCGTGATCTTCGGGGGCTTCCATCCCGATCTCTGCTACATCCAGTCGGCCAAGGGCGTGCTCAAGGGGCCTCTGGACGACTACCACTCCCTGATCGCCATCACGGCCTACAGACAGGGGCTCTCACCGGCCAAGACGGCGAGCCTCTTTCGCCAGGAGGTATTCCAGAGAATCGGGTACTTCGATGCGTGGAACGCCCAGCGGGCGCAGCTCTTCGCCGATTTCTCAGCCTTCGATTGGGACATGCGCGAGGCGTTTCTTCGCTGGGTGCGCGGGGGTGTATTCATGCACAGTCCCAACCATCCCCACATCGAGGTGCTCTTCGATCAGGCGCGGATGGTGGTCGAGAAGGTCCAGGGAAAGATCTATGACGGCGGATTTCTACCCCATGACAACCTGGCTTCGGGCCCGGCCTTTCCAGTCTTCCCGGAGATCGCGGAGCGCCTGGGGATAATGGGCGGGGCCTACCTGTTCAAGCCCCTGGACGAGTACCGCCTTCTGGATCTGGAGGGCTTTCTCGAAAGCTGCTTCGCCATCTATGCCAGATACGACAAGGCGGCGTTGACACCTCTGAGCGCATGTGCGGAATCGGCCGCCCGAGTCATCGCGGAGGACGCGTGAGTCATCCTTACAAGGGGCTTCCTGACTTCCAGTTCTGGCGCAGAGCGGTGTCGGCGGTGGAACCCCATGACTTGGATCCGGTGGTGGCACCCAGGTTCCGCATTGCTTCCAGTGATCGGCTGGCCACCGCCGGGAGTTGTTTCGCCCAACACATCTCGCGTCGTTTGTCCGCCATCGGCTTCAACTACTTCGTGCCCGAAGCGGGTGAGGACCTGGATCCCGCGGAGCAGAAACGGCGCGGCTTTGGGATGTTCTCGGCCCGGTTCGGCAACATCTACACCGTTCGCCAACTGCTGCAGCTCTTCCAGGAGGCCATGGGCGCGAGGATCGCAACCGAGGAACCCTGGCTGAGGGAGGATGGCCGCTACATCGATCCCCTGCGCCCGAATATCGAGCCGGACGGTTTCGCCCAGCCCGAGATGGTGGTGGAGGCGCGGCGAGCGCACATCGCACAGGTGCGGCGGATGTTTCTCGAGGCGGACATCTTCGTCTTCACCTTGGGACTCACGGAAGGCTGGCAGAACCTGGCTTCGGGCGAGGTCTTTCCCCTGGCGCCCGGTGTGGCCGGCGGCTCCTACGATCCTTCGCAGCATGGGCCGGTCAACTTCACCGTGGCCCAGGTCACCGAGGACTTGAACGCTTTCCTGCAGGCGCTCAAGGCCGTGAATCCCGGCGTGAGGGTGCTTCTCACCGTTTCACCCGTGCCCCTCATCGCCACCTTCGAGCCCCGCCATGTGCTCGTATCCACCACGTACAGCAAGTCCGTGCTGAGGGTGGCCGCCGAAACGGCCCTTCAGGCCTTCGATTGGGTGGACTACTTCCCCTCCTATGAAATCATCACCGGCGGGTTCAATTTCGGTCGCTACTACGAAGCAGATCTCCGGGAAATCAACCGGGCCGGGGTCAGCCACGCCATGCGCTGCTTCCTGCAGAACTACGCCGAGGGCTATGCCGAGCGGCAGGCGGCTCCACGGATGTCCACGCCCGCGCCTCGGGCCTCGGCCGAGGTGGTATGCGACGAGGAAAGCATCGAGAAGGTCTCCTTCTGAAGGGGGAGAGGCCCATGTTCCATTCCCAGACCCGCTTCGCCATCCTGGGTCCCACGGCCTCGGGAAAGTCTTCGCTGGCGGTGGAGGTGGCGCGGCGCATCGGGGGCGCGGTGGTGAACGGGGATCCTTTCCAGGCCTTCGCCGGGCTTGCCATCGGCACGGGCCAGCCCACAGAAGTGGAGCGCGGTGACGTGCCTCACCTTGGATACGGCGCTTTTCTACTCTCTCAACGAATCAATCCCGCCGATTTCGGCGCCCAGGTCCGACAGTGGCTGGGGGAAACACCCAGCCCGGTGCTGGTGACGGGCTCGGGGCTCTATCTCCGGGGAATCTGGAATCAGTTGAGCGAGATGCCCGAAGTCTCGACGGCCCTGGTGGCGCGGGTGCGCGGCTGGCAGGAGGGGCTGGGTTCCAGGGCGCTGCATCGCTTCCTGGCCGCTGTGGATCCTCTCCGGGCGGGCCAGCTCCATCCCAACGACGGCGGCCGCATCCAGCGGGCCTTGGCCCTACACCTGGCCACGGGAAAGCGTCCCTCCATTCTGCTGGATGGCGTCGCCCGGGGCGTGCCCGAGGGCTGGAGGACCCTGCTGGTGCTGCCTTCCCGCCCTCTTCAACGGGAGCGGGTGGCCCGGCGGGTGGCGGCCATGGTCGAAGCTGGATGGCCGGAGGAAGTGCGCCGCGTCGTGGCTTCCGGCGGGGAGGCCGATCTGCGCCGCCTGCGACCCCTGGGCTACGAACCGTGGCTGGAAGGGGGCGACCCAGGTAAGATCCAGGCCCGCATCACCCAGGAGACCCAGGCCTACGCCAAGCGGCAGGTCACGTACTTCCGCAACCAGTGGCCGGAGATTCCGGTCTGGGATCCCGATACGGAGCCCGTGGATACGGCCCTGGAGCGGCTGGGCATCAGCCTGTCTTTCTGAGTCCCTCGATCAGGTTCTCCACCCGGTGGCGCACTTCCTCGATGAGGGCATCGCGGTCCGGGTAGGCGGCAGGGTCCACGGGCTCACCGAAGGCGGCGTTGAAGTGGCCGGGTCGGGGCACCAGGGCGCCGGGAGGGAGCACCTGGAAGGAACCCTCGATGCCCATGGGCACGATGGGCACTCCGGCATCCATGGCCAAGTTGAAACCGCCCTTCTTGAAGGGGCACAGGGCACCGGTGCGGGTGCGGGTGCCTTCGGGAAAGATCACCACGTTCTTGCCGCCCCGGATTTCCTCGGTGGCCCGCTTGATCCCCGCGATGGCCTTTTCCCGGTTCTTGCGGTCGATGAAGATCATGCCCGCGGCCCACACGGCCCAGCCGATGCCGGGCATCCAGCGGACTTCCTTCTTGGCCAGGTAGACCGCTGGGATGGGGATGGCATTCACGAGGAAGGGTGGGTCCAGCAGACTCTCGTGATTGCACATGAAGACCACGGGTTGCTGTTCGGTGCGGATGGCCTCGGGCAGTCGCTCCCAGCCCTCCACGCGCCAGCTGACGCCGCTCAGGAAGAACTGCTGGCGGATCCACCACTTGCCGATGCCAAAGAAGGCGCGGCGAGGGCCGAGGATGGGCACTGCCAGGCAGCAGAGGGTGCTGATGGCCGCTGCGCTGAAGAAGCCCCAGGCTCCCATCAGCATTAGCCAGATCCGATTCCTTCGCCAGTCGCCCACGGGGCCTCCTGCCTACTATTGAAGCCTGGAAGGGCCCTGGAGACCATGCCAGGGCGTAACTGATTGGCCTTTGAGTAATCGAAACCCACAAGGCCGGTCGCGGGACAGGATTCCCGCCCATGAGGTTGGGTGCTTGCTATCCTTCCCCACACCAACTTCAGACAAATCATAAAAGAGGAGATGGGCAATGGCGGTTTCTCGATCCGGCGGCCAAGTGGATGTGGTGCTCGTGGGCGCCGGGATCGTGAGCGCTACTCTGGCCACACTGCTCAATGAGCTGCTGCCGGATCTCAGCATCCAGATCTTCGAGCAGCTCGAGGACGTGGCCCTGGAGAGCAGCGAGGCCATGAACAACGCCGGTACGGGTCACGCCGCCAACTGCGAGCTGAACTACACCCCCGAGAAGGCCGACGGCTCCGTGGACATCGCCAAGGCCCTGACCATCAATGAGGCCTTCGAGGTTTCGCTGCAGTTCTGGACGCACCTCGTGGAGAAGGGGGCCCTGTCGGCGCCCCGGGAGTTTGTCCGGCCCGTGCCCCACCTCAGCTTCGTATGGGGCGATGCCAACGTGCGGTTCCTGCGGGCCCGGCAGTCCCAATTGAATGCCCATCCCATGTTCCATGACATGCGTATCTCCGGGGATTCCGCGGAGCTGGCGGATTGGATGCCCCTGGTGATGCAGGGGCGGGACTCGGCCATGCCTTGCGTAGCCACCCGCGTGGATCGGGGCACGGATCTGAACTTTGGCGTGCTCGTGCGGCAGATGCTGGCGGGGCTCGAGGCCCGCGCGGACTTCGCCCTGCACTTGCGGCACAAAGTCGAGGATCTCATTCGGGAGCCCGAAGGGCGCTGGCGAGTGGTGGTCAAGGATCTGGCCGCAGGTGTCACTCGGGAGGTGAGTGCCCGCTTTGTCTTCATCGGCGCAGGCGGCGGTGCGCTGCCCCTGGTCCTGAAATCCGGAATCCCCGAGGGCCATGGCTACGGCGGTTTTCCCGTCAGCGGCCAGTGGCTGGTGTGCCACAACCCCGAGGTCATCGCCCGACACCAGGCCAAGGTCTACGGCAAGGCTTCCGTGGGCGCGCCGCCCATGTCCGTGCCCCACCTGGACACCCGGATGATCAATGGCCAGCGGGCCCTGCTCTTCGGGCCCTATGCCGGTTTCACCACCAAGTATCTCAAGCACGGGTCCTTTCTGGACATGCCCAAGGCCTTGCACCTGCACAACCTCTGGCCCATGGCCGCCGCTGCCTGGCACAACCTGGACCTGACCAAGTACCTGGTGGGTGAAGTCCTGAAGTCTCCGGAGCAGCGCATGGACGCCCTGCGGGAGTTCATGCCGGAGGCCCGCACCGAGGACTGGAAACTGGAGATCGCGGGCCAGCGGGTGCAGATCATCAAGAAGGATCCCAAGCTCGGCGGCAAGCTGGAATTCGGTACGGAACTGGTGACCTCCGCAGATGGATCCATCGCGTCGCTTCTGGGCGCTTCCCCCGGCGCCTCCACCGCCGCCGCCACCATGATCCTGCTCATCCACCGCTGCTTTCCTGAGCTTGTCAAGGGCGAGGTCTTCCGTGCCACCCTCCAGCGCATGATTCCTTCCTTCGGCCACTCCCTGGCGAAGGACCCGGAATTCCTGGGGGGCGTGCGGGAGCGGGTGAACGCGGTTCTGGGGCTGGGGTAGGGCGGCGACTCCGGACTGACACGGGAGAGACGGATTTCAGGGATCGAAGGGCTTCAATCCGCTGATTGGGCGGCCGCAAAGCCTCGGCTCGGGCTCATGTCACACCGAGTTCACAGAATCGCTCCAGGATCGGCATGTCTGCCCGGGATGCTCTAGGTATTCCGAAGCAAAGGAGCCCCCCATGCGCCGCATCCTCCCTTTCACCTTGAGCCTTCTGGTTGCGGGCACTGCCTTCGCGCAGACCGTCAAGGTGGACTCAAAGCTGACGACCTACAAGACCGTTCCCGGCATCAGCGGGAACCTGAGTTCCATCGGCTCCGACACCCTCAACAACCTCATGACCTTCTGGGTGGAGGGCTTCAACAAGAAATATCCCAGCGTGAAAATCCAGGTCGAGGGCAAGGGCTCCGCCACGGCGCCTCCGGCCCTGATCGAAGGCACCGCCCAGCTCGGCCCCATGAGCCGGGAGATGAAGGCCGAGGAGATGGATAAGTTCGAGAAGAAGTACGGCTACAAGCCCACCAAGATCGCCGTCGCCATCGACACGCTGGCGCTGTTCGTCCACAAGGACAATCCCCTCAAGAGCATCTCCATGACGGAGATCGATGCGGTCTTCTCCAAGTCCCGCAAAGGCGGGCATCCCACCGATATCAAGGTGTGGGGGAATCTGGGGCTCAAGGGCGCCTGGGCCAACCTGCCCATAAGCCTCTACGGCCGCAACAGCGCCAGCGGCACCTATGGCTACTTCAAAGAACACGCCCTCTTCAAGGGCGACTACAAGGATGCCGTCAAGGAGCAGCCAGGCTCCAGCTCCGTGGTTCAGAGCATTGGTTCCGACAAGCAGGGCATCGGCTACAGCGGCATCGGCTACGCTACCTCGGGTGTGAGGGCCCTGCCCGTGGGTGACCCCAAGAAATACAACGGCGAGGCCTTTGCTCCCACCTACGAGAACGCCCTCAACGGCAAGTATCCCATTGCCCGTTTCCTCTACATCTACGTGAACCGGAATCCCAAAAAGCCCTTCGATCCGCTGGTCAAGGAGTTCCTCAAGTTCGCGCTGTCCAAGGAAGGACAGGAGGTCGTGGTCAAGGACGGCTACCTGCCCCTGACCGCCAAGATGGAGCTCGATGAACTGAAGAAGCTGAACTAGATCGATGAGGGCCGACCATGCCGGGGCGAAGGCTCCGGCATGGTCTTTCCAGAGAAGGTGATCTTCGACCATGAATGACTCGGGCCGAAACCTCCGTCGCGCCAAGCGAATTGACCGCCTCATGAAGGGTGTCATCTCCTTCGGGGGATTGATGATCATTTTCGCGGTGGTGGGCATCCTGGTGTTCATTGGCAAGGAGGCCTTCCCGCTCTTCCGGGCCCCCCGGACCGCGGCCTTGGCGCCCCTGGCCTTGTCGGCGCCCCATGGGATGATCCAGGACGAATCCCGAAAGGCGCTCATCACCCTGGGGGCGCAGGGCGTCGAAGCCTACACACTGCCGGGCCCCGTGCGCCGCGAAGTCCAGGGCACCGAGCCCCCCACGCCGTGGCAAACGGCTCTGAAGCCGTCCTCCAAGGGAGACTTCGTGGTCGTGGCTGCGGACGGACTTCTCTACCGCGGGCGAGGCGAGTGGGAGAAACCCGCCGGGGAAAACGACCCGCAATTCTGGACCCCAGGGGTCCAGTGGAGTGCGGGCCATGCGGTTCAAGGTGGGCTGCAGGCGCTGCTCCATTCCCGGCAGCTTGCGGGTGGTGGGCTGGGAGGTGGGGAGAGCCTGCGGGTGACAGGGCTCGCCAATGGCCAACTGGTGTGGGGAGAAGTCGCCCTGGAGGGTGACGCTCCCCTCGAGCCCCGTATGATCGAACTGCCCGCCGGAGCCACGGCCCAGGCTGCCCTCTGGAGTGCCGATGGGCAGCAGCTCATCGTGGGAACCCGGGAGGGGAAACTGCTGGTCCTCGAGGTGCGGAGCGGCGACACGCGCCTGCTGCGCGAGGCCACGTTCGGCGAGAGCATCACGGCCCTGGATTTTGTCCTTGGCGAAAACAGCATCCTGGTGGGTGGTGGACGAGGCTCCATGGCGGCCTATCAGCAAGTGCGTGTGAACGAGGTGATGAGCCTCCAGGCCTTCCACCATTTTCCGCCCCACCCCGGGCCGGTGCGGGGCTTCGTGGCCTCCCTCCGAGACAAGCGGTTTCTCAGTTGGAGCGATTCCACCCTCGCCGTGGATCATCTGACCACGGAAAAGCGCCTGCTCCAGGCCACGGCCCCAAACCTGGCCGCGGCCTCCCTGTCGCCCCGGGGCGAGAGCATCCTGGCCTCCACGGGCACGGGCCAAGTGCTCGCGTGGTCGCTGGATGCCCCCCACACCGAAGTGAGTTGGTCCCTGCTCTGGGGCAAGACCCACTACGAGGGCTACTCCAAACCCGAATATGTCTGGCAGTCCACCGGTGGCACCGACGACTTCGAATCCAAGTTCAGCCTCGTTCCCCTGCTTTTCGGCACCCTGAAGGGCACTCTCTACGCGCTGCTCTTCGCCATGCCCCTGGCCATCTTCGGGGCTCTCTACACCAGCCAGTTCGCGAGCCCCGGGTTGCGCAACCTGATCAAGCCCGTGGTCGAAATCATGGCGGCGCTGCCTTCCGTGGTCCTGGGATTCCTGGCGGGGCTGGTGTTGGCGCCCCTGTTCGAGCGGACCCTGGTGCAGTTCTTCCTCGTGCCCGGCGTGGCGCTCACCCTGGCATTCATCCTGGTGCCAATCTGGGGCAGGCTTCCCCGGGCCTTCCGGAAGACCTTCGGGGAAGGGCGGGAGGCCCTGTGGGTCATCCCTCTCCTGATCGTGGCTTTCGGCCTTTCTTTCTACCTCGCTCCTCACTTCGAGCGTCTCGTGCTGGGTGGTGACTACCGCCAGTGGCTGCAGGGCCACGGTCAGATCTACGAGCAGCGGAACAGCATCGTGGTGGGCTTCGCCATGGGTTTCGCGGTCATCCCCATCATCTTCACCATCAGCGAAGATGCCTTGTCCGCGGTGCCCAAGTCCCTCAGCTCCGCCAGTCTCGCCTGTGGCGCTTCCCCCTGGCAGACGGCGTGGCGAGTGGTGCTGCCCACGGCGAGCCCGGGCATCTTCTCCGCCACCATGGTGGGTTTCGGGCGGGCCATTGGCGAAACCATGATCGTGCTCATGGCCACGGGCAACACGCCCATCATGGACTGGAGCCCCTTCAACGGAATGCGCACCCTGGCGGCGAATATCGCGGTGGAGATTCCCGAGGCGCCGCACCACGGAACCCTCTACCGGGTGCTCTTCTTGGCGGCGCTGCTGCTCTTCCTGCTCACGTTCATCCTGAATTCTCTGGCTGAACTCATCCGCATCCGCTTGCGCAAACGCTACGAGTCCCTCTGATGGCCAGATTCCGCGAATCAATGCGTAGAGGCAATATCTTCGTCTGGCTGTCCGGCGGGTTGTTGGCCATGTCGGTGCTCATGATCGTCAGCCTGGTGGTCTTCATCGGCGCCAAGGGGCTGGGCTACTTCTGGCCCCAGGCCATCGTGCAGTTCGATACCGCCGAAGGTCCCGTGATGGGGGAGATCAGCGGCCGTGAACCCGCCCACGAGCACGAGCCCGAGCGGGTTCAGCTGCGAGTGGCCAACCGGGATCTGTACGGTCAGGATTTCCGCTGGTTCCGGGCGGATGAGGTCAAAAACCCGAAGCGCATCCACGATGCGGTGCTGGTGGAGCGCCTGGAATACGGCGCCTTCATCGGCCGGATCCGAGCGGTCCAGGAGGATGGCAGGGTATTAGCCGAGGGGCCCGGGGCCTTGGGGGGCGTGGAACAACGCCTTCCGAATGCCCGCTCACTTCGTCGCCGAATCCATAGCATCGAGAAGGGGGAAGTGGGCGACTTGAACGCCTCCCTGGAAGACATCCGCCTGGAGCGGCGAAGGCTGAACTCCGCCACGGATGAGGCCAAGATCAAGGCGCTCGAGGCCAAGGAACAGGATCTCAATGTCCGGTACCAGGAGGTGAGCGGCCGCCTGGATGAGCTACGGAAGGAGTCTCAGCGCATCACTGTGGTGCTCGAGACCGTGGATGGCCAGCTCAAGGAACAGCCCATCGGAAGCCTGATCCGTCTGCTGCCGGTCAACTCCATGAGCACTCTGGACAAGCTCAAGGTCTACCTGTCCCGGCTCTGGGAATTCGTGGCGGAGGATCCCCGCGAGTCCAACACGGAGGGGGGCATCTTCCCGGCCATTTTCGGCACGGTGATGATGGTCCTGATGATGTCCCTGGTGGTGGTGCCCTGTGGCGTGGTGGCCGCGCTCTACCTGCGGGAATACGCCCACGACGGTTGGCTCGTGCGGGCGACCCGGGTGGCGGTGAACAACCTGGCGGGAGTTCCCTCCATCGTGTTCGGAGTCTTCGGGCTGGGCTTCTTCATCTACACCCTGGGCGGCAGCATCGACCAGATCTTCTACTCGGACCGCCTGCCGACACCGACGTACGGCACCGGCGGCATCATCTGGGCCTCGCTCACCCTGGCCCTCCTGACGGTGCCCGTGGTGATCGTCTCCACGGAGGAGGCCCTGGCTTCGGTGCCCCGCAACCAGCGAGAGGCCAGCCTCGCCATGGGGGCCACCAAGTGGCAGACCCTCTGGAACATCGTGCTGCCGGGGGCTGCGCCCGGCATCCTCACGGGACTGATCCTCGCCATGGCCCGGGGTGCAGGCGAGGTAGCGCCCCTCATGCTGACGGGCGTCGTCAAGCTCGCCCCCTCCATGCCCCTGGACGGCACCTTCCCCTTCCTGCACCTGGACCGGAAATTCATGCACCTCGGGTTCCACATCTACGACGTGGGATTCCAGAGCCCCAACAGCGAGGCGGCGAAGCCCATGGTCTTCATGACGGCCCTGCTGCTGCTCGCGGTGGTCGTGGTGCTCAATTTCGCCGCCATCCGCCTGCGGCGTCGCCTGCGCGCCCGGCTGGGCGGAAGCACCTTCTGATGTCAGCCTCGGCTTCCCTGGAGTGTTCAATCATGGAAATTGAAGATCCTCGGCCCATTCCCGAACCGGTCGTCCTGCCTCCCCCGGAGGCCGGGCGAACCTGGGAGCCCTCAGCCGCTCCCGTGGCGGAGCCCGCCCTCATGGTGCGGAAACTGGATCTCTGGTACGGCGCCAAGCAGGCCCTGTTCGGGATCGATCTGGAGGTGCCGAAGAACACCGTGATGTCGCTCATCGGGCCCTCGGGGTGCGGCAAGAGCACGCTGCTTCGGAGCCTCAACCGGATGAACGACCTAATCGACGGCGTGCGCATCGAGGGGCAGGTGCTCCTCGGGGACCAGGATCTGTACGACCCGAAGGTTGATGTCATCGAGCTGCGCAAGCGCATGGGCATGGTGTTCCAGAAATCCAATCCCTTTCCCAAGTCGATCTACGAAAACGTGGCCTACGGCCTTCGCATCCACGGGGTCAAGGACACTCGGATCCTTGACGAGACCGTAGAGAAGAGCCTGGTCGGGGCTGGCCTCTGGGACGAGGTGAAGGATCGCCTCAAAGATTCCGCCCTCGGCCTCTCCGGCGGTCAGCAGCAGCGGCTCTGCATCGCCCGCGCCCTGGCGGTGAAGCCCGAGGTGATCCTCATGGACGAGCCCTGTTCCGCGCTGGATCCCATCGCCACGGGCCGGGTGGAGGAGTTGATCTTCGAGCTCAAGAAGGACTTCACCATCGTCATCGTCACCCACAACATGCAGCAGGCGGCCCGGGTCAGCGACTACACCGGCTTCTTCTGGCTCGGGAAACTGGTGGAAGTGGGGCTGACCAAACAGCTCTTCACCAACCCCACCCAGCGCACGACCGAAGACTACATCACCGGGAGA
>JAYREN010000011.1:0-34008 GCA_041908845.1 Holophaga sp.
GGGGCGAGAAGAAGAAAGCCAAGCAGACCTTCGAGCTGGCCTTGAAATCCGGGAAGAAGGAGAGCCTGCTCTACGGTGTCTTCGCCTACGTTCTCAATGAGATGAAGGAACGGGATGCCGCCATCGCCATCCTCAACCGGGGCCTCAAGGTCTGCAAGAATGACGAGCGCCTGCTGAGCAACCGCAGCCTCCTGCAGAACGGCAAGCCCATGAAGATGAAGGTCTACGGAGAGCAGTGGTACCAGTTCATGCTCGAGCGCCCCATGCTGCGCCAGGAGCCGCCTCCCTTCGCTCGAGTCTCCAAGCGCGCCCTGCGGGGCTGAACCCACTCGGCGGGAGTAATCCGCCCGAACAGCCATCCCCATTCGTATTTCCAGGAGTCATCATGTCCGGCCACAGCAAATGGTCCACCATCAAGCACAAGAAGGGCGCCCTCGATGCCAAGCGCGGCAAGGCCTTCACCAAGATCCTCAAGGAGATCACCGTGGCCTCGCGCCTGGGCGGGGGCGATGTCGCCGCCAATCCCCGGTTGCGTCTGGCGGTGGACGGCGCCAAGGCCGTGAACATGCCCAAGGAGAATTGGGAACGGGCCATCAAGAAGGGCACCGGAGAGCTTGAGGGCGTCACGTACGAGGAAGTGACGTACGAGGCCTACGGGCCTGGCGGCGCGGCCATCATCGTCGAGGCCATGACGGACAACAAGAACCGCACCACGCCTGAAATCCGCAGCTACTTCGCAAAGTTCGGCGGCGACCTGGGAGCCCTGGGCAGCGTGTCCTACCTCTTCAGCCGCCAGGGCCAGATCGTGGTGGACGGGGAAGTGTCCGAGGATCGGATCATGGAAGTGGCGCTCGAAGCCGGCGCCGACGACGTGGTACAGGACGACGAGGTTTGGATCATCAAGACCTCGCCCGAGTCCTACCAGGCCGTCAAGGATGCCGTGGATGCCGCCAAGCTGACGGTGTTGGAGGCCAAGATCATCAACGCACCCAGCACCAGCGCTGCCATTGCGCCCGACAAGCTCAAGAGCTTCCTCAAGCTCATCGACATGCTCGAGGACAACGACGATGTGCAGAACGTGTGGCACAACGCTGAATACGACGAGCCCGAGGAATAGCTCTCGCGAGATTCAGGAAAGGGGCCCGGCCATTGTCGGGCCCCTTTTCTGTTTGCCGGTTCAGATCCTTCTCAGCCTCAGGGCATTGATTACCACGGTGAGCGAGCTCAGGCCCATGGCCGCGCCGGCCAGCATCGGGCCGCCCACATGCTCGAGCAGACCGAAGGCGGCCAGGGGAACTAGCACAAGGTTGTAGCCGAAGGCCCAGGCGAGGTTCTGGCGCACCACCGTGCGGGTCCGCCGGGCCAGGCGGTGGGCCCTGACGAGGGGTTCCAGGCCCTCCCGCAGCAGATTCAGGGGTGCGGCCACCTGGGTGGCTTCGAGGCCCGGCAGCGAGATTCCCGCATCCGCCTGGGCCAGGGCCGGGGCGTCGTTCACCCCATCGCCCACGAAGGCGACCACGGCGCCGGCCTTCTGTAGTTCCTGGATGCGCGTCCGCTTGGCGCCGGGTGTGCAGCCGCCGCAGCTTTCGGAAATACCCAGGGCGCGACCCAGTTCCTTGGCTACTTCAGGGCGGTCGCCGCTGAGCAGATGGAGGGTGAGGCCCTCGCCCCTGAGCGCCTGCAGCACGCTCCGTGTTTCTGGTCGTTCCTGATCGGCCAGGAGGATCACCCCCTGGAGGGCACGATCGTCCGCCAACCCCACCACGGTCGAACTGCCCGTTCCGGCCGGGGAGGCGAAGCCGAGCCACTCTAGGTTTCCCAGGCGTAGGCGAGTGCCCCGGAGAGTCCCTTCTACGCCGCCGCCCGGATGGGCCTTGAAGTCTCCTATGGCGGGCAGATTGAAGCCCTTGGCAGCTTCCTGGATGCCCCGGGCGACGGGGTGTTCGGAATCGCGCTCCAGGGCCGCCGCGAGGCGCAGTACTTCGGAGGAGAGACCGGTCTCCATGGGCAGCACGTCCACGACCACGGGTTTGCCCTGGGTCAGAGTGCCCGTCTTGTCGAAGACCAGATCCGTAATTTGGGCCAGCCGCTCCATGGCCGAGGCATCGCGCACCAGGAGGCCATTGCGGGCGGCGGTGCCCAGAGCCGCCGCCATGGCGACGGGGGTAGCCAGCCCCAGGGCGCAGGGACAGGCGATGACGAGCACGGTGACGGCGGGGCGCCAGGCCAGGGCGAAACTCCCGGCGTAGAACCACCAGCCTGCCAGGGTGAGGAGGGCCAGGATCAGAATGCCCGGCACGAAGACCGCCGAGATCCGATCCGCCAGGGCCTGGGCGGGGGCCCGACTGCCTTGGGCCTGTTCCACTTGGCGGGCGAGTCCCGCCAGCCAGGTGTCGCGCCCCGCGCCCTCCATGCGGATATCCAGGGCGCCGCCATGGACCACGGCGCCGGCGATGACCCGGGCACCCGGTCCCTTGGGCACGGGCATGGCCTCGCCCGTGAGGAGAGCCTCGACCACCTCGGCCTTGCCCTCCAGCACGGTGCCATCCACGGGAATGGCTCCGCCAGGCTTCACGCGGATTCGGTCGCCGCGCTGCAGCAACTGGGTGAGCACGATCTCTTCGCCCTTGCTGGTGATGCGCAGGGCCACCGGGGGCGCCAGTTCCAGCAGGGCTTCCAGGGCATTGGTGGCGCGGTGTTTGGCCTTCGCCTCCAGGTATTTCCCGATGAGCAGAAAGGCCACCAGTGCCGCCGCCGTTTCGAAGGGTGGGTGCGGAGCGCCGCGGAGTCCCTCCGCGAAGGCGAAGGTCCAGGCGATGCCTGCGCCCAGGGCCACCAGGGTGTCCATGGTGGTCTCGAAGTGGAGGAGCTGTTTGAGGGCGTTCTCGAAGAAGCGTCGCCCCGTGGCGAAGACCACCAGTCCCGAGAGCAGCGCCTGGACCATCCAGGGCAGGTGCAGATGCACCCCCGGAATCATGGGCACCATGAGCGGCAGGGTGAAGACCCAGGCGGCGATGGCGCGAAAGAAGGCAAGACGGGAGGCTGCTTCATTCTCCAGCGCCGCCTCCAGACTTTCGCCCACCACAAGGCGATAACCCCGGGCCTGGAGCGCCTCGGCCAGGCGCTCTTCGGGAACGCCCTCGCTGGTGACCGTGGCCTCTTCGGTGGCTAGGTTGACCACGGCGCTCGAAACTCCAGGCACGGCTCCCAGGGCCTTTTCCACCCGCCGCACGCAGCTCGCGCAGGTCATTCCCTCGATTCGGAAGGTCTTGATGGCCATAGGGCCTCCGCCTGTTACGGTACCCCAGAAGCGGCACCGAGGCTGGGGTTTCCCCGCCGGGCGGCGGATGCCGTGAGGCATTCTCTGGGCGATTCCCTCGCGGCGGTCAGGCCCGTTGAGCCGAGTAGCCTTCGGTCTCGACGGCCTTGATGAGTGACGGTGCGTCGCCACCCTGCACCGTTGCGGTCCCGGCCTGGAGGTCCACGTTCACCTCGGTCACGCCTTCCACCGCCTGGAGCGCGTTCTTCACGTGCATGACGCAGTGCCCACAGGTCATCCCGTCGATCTTGAGTGTGTGCATGGAACCTCCAGGATGGGCATTCGACCCTTTCAGGGGGAAACCCATTCTGGAGATCCAGGAAGGGGCTGGCAAGAACCCTCGGTAATCTGAATGGCATGAGCCTCGATCCAGGCATTCCGGATGTCACCGCGATTCCAGAGGGCTATGCCCGCACACTGAGGCGCCGCAGGATCCGGGTGTTCCTTGCGCTCGGGCTCGCCTTCCTCCTGGTGGGAAGCCTGGGCGCATGCCTGGTGGTGCAGCCGATGCCCTTCATGGGACCCAGGCAGGGGGCCGCCGAGGTCGTGCCTTCAAGGCTGGAAGCCCACGTGAGGTACCTGGTTGAAGACTGTGCGCCGCGCCACTGGCAGGGACGGGAGGGTCTGGCGAAGGCCGGTGCCTACATCGAGAAAGGATTCCGGGATGCGGGCGGACGCATTTCGGAACAGGTCTTCGAGGTGCGGGGGAAGCCGTATCGCAATGTCATCGCCTCTTTCGGCCCCCAGAGTGGCCCACGAGTCATTGTGGGCGCCCATTACGATGCCTGTGAGCCGCTGCCCGGGGCCGACGACAATGCCAGCGGCGTGGCCGGACTGCTGGAATTGGCCCGGCTGCTGGGCGCCCACCCACCAGTGATGCGGGTGGAACTGGTGGCCTACACCCTGGAGGAGCCGCCCTTCTTTCGCACCCAGGACATGGGCAGCGCCCGCCATGCCCAGGCAGTGAAGGCCAGGGGCGAGGCTGTGCGGGCCATGATCGCCCTCGAGATGATCGGGCGTTTTTCGGACGCACCCCAGAGTCAGGCCTATCCTTCGGCCCTGATCTCGCCCCTCTACCCGGATCGTGGGAATTTCATCGCCGTGGTGGGGCGGCTCAACGATATCGGATTGACCCGCTCCGTGAAGCGCACCCTGCGGGGCGCCACCTCCCTTCCCGTGGTGTCCATCAACGCCCCACGGTGGATTCCCGGCCTGGATTTCTCGGATCACCATCCGTACTGGGACGCAGGATTTCCGGCGGTGATGGTCACGGATACGGCCTTCTACCGGAACACCGACTACCACACGGCCCAGGACACACCGGAGCGTCTGGACTACCCGCGAATGGCCCAGGTAGTCCAGGGCGTCCATGCCGCCGTAGAGCGCTTGGCACGCTGAAATCCAGGAGCCTTGTGACTCCCCGTGCCGGCGCGGAGTGCGACAATTCCCTCCGGAGTCGCGCATGCCCTTGGAACAGGTGGAAATCCTCATCGTCGGAGGCGGAATCGCCGGGCTTTCGACGGCCTTTCATCTGGCCCAGGCGGGGCAGAAGGGCATGCTGTTGGTGGATCGCGAGGATCTGCCGGGCTTCTGCGCCAGTGGTCACAACGCCGGGATCGCCCGCCAACTCACAGGGCGGGCCGAGCACACGGCCTTGACGATCGAGGGTGCGGCGCGCCTTCATGGGGCGGGGCTCATCGAGGGCAGGGGCGGCCTCCTGCTAGGTGCCGAGGCAGGCGGTACGGAGACCCTGGCCGCCGAGGCTGAGGCCTTCGGTCTGCCGGTATTGCGAGGGGTTGGGTCCGGATTGTCTGGGCTGAAGGCGGCGGAACACCTCGCCATTCCCTCGGACGGAGTCATCGACATCGACCGGATGCTGAGCCACTGCGCCGAAGGCGCCCGGGCCGGCGGTGCGCAATTGCGTTTCGGCACCGAGGTCCAGGCCATCCAGGCCCGCGCCGAGGGCTTCGAGGTACAGACGGATCGCGGCGCCCTGCGTGCCCGAGTCCTGGTCAACGCCGCCGGGGCCTGGTGTGGCCGGATCGGGCGCATGGCGGGAGGCCTCGCCATTCCTTTCATGGCGCCTCGACGCCACTTGATCTGGAGCAACGCGCCCTATCCTGTGGACCGACCCTGGGCCTGGTGGGCCGACCGCCCGCTGTACATGCGGCCTGAGAGCGGCGGCCTGCTCCTGTGTGCCTGCGAGGAACAGGAGATCGCGCTTCCGGAGCGCCATGTCCAGCCCGAAACCGAGGCGGCCATCCTGGAAGACCTCAGCGTGAGCCTGAGGGAACTGGCCCCGGACCATGCGGATCTTCCCATCGTCCGGTTCTGGAGCGGCCTGCGCACCTTCGCGCCGGATCGCCGCTTCGTCCTTGGCTACGATCCGATCAATCCGAACCTTTTCTGGGTAGCAGGGCTCGGGGGCCACGGCATGACCAGCGGCTTGGCCGTGGGCAAACACGCAGCCCAGGCGATCCTGGGAAGGCAGAGCCAGGGCGTCTTGGAACCGGGACGGCTGAAGGCTTAGCGGCGCCCCGACTGCCAGGCCTGGTAGCGCTGCATGTACCCGGCCACGATGGCCTCGGTTGGGAGTCCCAGTTCGGTGACATAGGCGGCGAGAAAGCCGCGGACGTTGACGGCGGCGTGGGGCAGGTCGGCGAAGCGTTCGTCCTCCAGTGCCTTGAGGAAGTCCTCACGCACATGGGTTTCCGAGGCCAGGTATTCCAGGGTGGCGCCGGTGGCTTCGCGGATCTTTCGCAGGGAAGGTCCGTCCGTGGGCAGGTGGGCCTCGTCCAGGGGCGGCGGCGGCAGCACATGGATCTGCGGGTGGGCGGCCTCGTGCTGCTGACACAGATGGCTATGAGCGGCCGCGAGTTCTGCGAGGATGGCCTCACGCGCCTCCGGGGAGAACTCATCCATGGACGGCGCGAGAAAGGAGGCGCGCTCGTCCTCGTAGAGTCGCTTCAGGCGCTGGTAGGCGTGATGGATCTCCTCCAAGGTGGCCGCTTCGCCCACCTCCAGGATCTCTCGGCAACGGCCTTCTTCCAGGGGTTCCATGGGCTATCCGATCTCGGGCGTCTGAGACTTCAGGATATTCTCCGTGATCTTGTCCAGATCCTGGCGGAGGCTGAAGGAAGAGCCCTGGTGGATGACCGGGGCCTCCTGGCCCAGGCGCTGCCAGAGGTCCTTCTCGAAGCGCACGTGCCCGGCATAGGTGGTCGCGATCTGGAAGAACTTGCTGGCGGCGCTGCTCACGGAGGGGCCGATCTCGGTCTGGCGGAATTCCCGCACCTGGTTGAGCACGAGGTCGATCCGGAGGCGCTTCTGCTCCGCGTCGTAGAGCTCCGAGAACTCGGGGAAGTGCCCCTTCAAGTGGCGCGCGAACTGCTCGCCGGTGGTGATCCCGTGCTCGGCGCGGTTCTTCCAGATGTCCTTGGCCCGCTCTCGAAGGCTGAGGGCCGAGAGCGTGTTGTTCAGTTGCCGGAACTTCAGGTTCTTCAGGAACAGGTAGAAATTCTCGATGGCCAGAGCATCGGGCGCGATGACGCAGACCTGCACGTCGGCCAGCAAGAAGGTATCCAGGGTGTCGTACTGGGTGCCCGCGCCGAGATCCAGGATCACGTGGTCCGCCTGGAGTTTTCGGAGGTGGCGAAAGAGCTTTTGTTTCTGAGTGGTGGTGAGGTTGTCCGTGTTTTGGGAATTGAAGTTGCCGGGGATGAGGTAGAGCCCTTCGTGCTTGGTTTTCAGCGTGATCTCTTCCAGAGGCGTACGGCTCTCGAAGAACTGCACGAGAGACGTGGCGGGCTTTCGAATACCGCAGTAGGTGTGCTGATTGGGGCCACCGAAATCTGTGTCCACCAGGATCACCTTGAAGCCTCGCTCGGCGAGTCGCGTGCCTAGTCCATTGGTTACCAGGCTCTTGCCCGTGCCACCCTTGCCCCCTCCCACTGCCCAAATGCGCATGTTTCGACCGATCGGTATCTTCCAACGAAAGTATCAGAAATCAATGGGTTAGTGCGAGGCATGAAGATATCAGGCGGTGGGCACCCGGAGGCTCTGCAGGCTTCGCACCCGCACTTCGCCCCGCAGGGTCTCCACGGCCTCGCAGGCAGCCAGGGCGGCATTGAGGTTGGTGATGCAGGGAACGCCCAGCCGCAGGGCCTCGCGGCGGATGGCGCCCTTGTCTTCATATGCCTCGCGGCCCTGAGGTGTGTTGATGACCCACTGGATCTCTCGGTTCTTAAGGAGATCCACCGCGTGGGGTCTTCCTTCAGCCACCTTGTTGATGCGCCGCACCTTCAGACCCAGGGAATGCTCCAGATGGCGCGCCGTGCCATCGGTTGCGCATAGGCCGAAGCCAAGGTTCACCAAACGCTGGGCCAGTTCGGGCAGGCGGGTCTTGTCGGCCTGGGCCACGGAGAGAAACACCGTTCCATGCAGAGGCAGGGGAATGCCTGCCGCCAGCAGGGCCTTGGCGGCGGCCTCGCCAAAGCTGTCGCCCAGGCCCATCACCTCGCCCGTACTCTTCATCTCGGGGCCGAGGACCGGATCTACGCCGGGAAACTTGGCGAAGGGGAAGACAACACCCTTTACGGCCACCGCCAGGGGGGTTCCATCCTTCACCTCCTGCTGAGACAGGGACTGTCCAAGGCCGATGCGCGCAGCTACTCCCGCCCAATCGACGCCCGTGGCCTTGCTGATGAAGGGCACGGTGCGGCTGGCGCGGGGGTTGGCTTCCAGGCAGTAGGCCACGCCGTCCTTCACGGCCCACTGCAGGTTCATCAGGCCCCGCACACCCAGTTCCAGGGCCAGGCGGCGGCTGTGGGCGGCCACGGTTTCGAGGGTTGCCGGGTCCACACTGAGGGGAGGGAACACCGCGTAGCTGTCGCCACTGTGAACACCCGCCTCCTCGATATGGGCCATGATGCCGCAGAGGGCGGTACCGCTTCCATCGCAGACCAGGTCCACATCCAGCTCCTGGGCACCATCCAGGTAGCGGTCCAGGAGCACGAGCTTGGTGGTGTCCACGGCGGCGGCCTCCCGCACATACTTCTCCAGCCCGGCATCGTCGAATACCACCGCCATGGCGCGCCCACCAAGTACGAAACTGGGCCTCACCATGACCGGGTAGCCGATGTTGTGAGCGATCTCCAGGGCCTGCTCCGGACTGGCGGCCATGCCCCACTCGGCAGCGGGGATTCCGAGCCTGGACAGGATCTGTCCAAAACGGTCCCGATCCTCCGCATCCTGGATGGCAGCGTGGGGTGTGCCCAGGAGGGGGACGCCCGCTGCTTCAAGATCGCCCGCCAACTTCAGGGGTGTCTGTCCTCCGAACTGGGTGAAGACGCCCAGCAGGTTTCCGTTCGTGCCTTCTCTTCCCACGATGGCCTTCACGCTTTCGAAGTCCAGGGGCTCGAAGTAGAGGCGGTCGCTGGTGTCGAAGTCGGTGCTCACGGTCTCGGGATTGCAGTTGATGAGGATGGCCTCCACGCCGCTGGCGCGGATGGCTTCCACCGCCTGCACGCAACAGCAGTCGAACTCCACCCCCTGGCCGATGCGGTTGGGGCCCGAGCCCAGCACGATGGCCTTGGGGCCATTGGTGGGCGGCGCCTCCGCTTCTGCGGCGCCAGGCGAGAGAGACTCCCAGGTCTGATAGAGGTAGGGCGTCTCGGCCTCGAACTCGCCCGCGCAGGTATCCACCCGTTTCACGGCCTGCACCAGGCCAAGAGCCTTCCTTCGCCGGGCCACGGATGCCGGGGAGCTGCCGCAGAAACTCGCGATCTGGGCATCGCTGAAGCCCGCCCGCTTGGCCTTCTCCAGCAGTTCTTCCGGCAGGCGCTCCAGACTGAAGCCTCGCAGGCGACCTTCGAGGATGACGATCTCTTCCATCTCGCGGAGGAACCAGGGGCTGATGCCCGTGAGGCGCGCCAAGCCCTCCACCGTGTGGCCTGCCTTCAGGGCGTGATAGAGCCAGAAGACCCGTTCGGGACCAGGCGTCAGCAGGTGCTCCCGCAGGCGCGTGAGATCCAGCTTGCCTTCCAGGCCGCCCGCCAGGCCATCGTGTCCGGCTTCCAGGCTGCGCAGGGCTTTCTGCAGGGCCTCCTGGAAGCTGCGGCCGATGGCCATGGCCTCGCCCACGCTCTTCATCTGAGTGCCCAGCACCGCAGCGGCCTGGGGGAACTTCTCGAAGGTGAAGCGTGGCACCTTCACCACCACATAGTCGAGCACGGGTTCGAAGGCGGCCTTGGTCTTGCCGGTGATGACGTTGGGCAGTTCCCAGAGCCGGTAACCAAGGGCCAGTTTCGTCGCCACCCAGGCGATGGGGAAGCCCGTGGCCTTGCTGGCCAGGGCGGAACTGCGGCTCACCCGGGGGTTCATCTCCACGATCACGAGACGATTGGATTCCTGGTTCAGGGCGAACTGCACGTTGCTGCCGCCGGTCTCCACGCCCACCGTTCGGATGATGGCCTTTGCAGCCTCGCGCATGCGCTGGTACTCGGGGTCCGTGAGGGTGAGCGCTGGTGCCACGGTGATGCTGTCGCCGGTGTGGATGCCCATGGGGTCGAGGTTTTCGATTGCGCAGATGATGACGACGTTGTCATCGAGATCGCGCACCACCTCCAGCTCGAACTCCTTCCAGCCCAGGATGCTCTCCTCCACCAGCACTTGGTGGATGGGCGAGAGCTCCAGGCCGCCCCGCAGGATCGTCTCGAATTCCTCGATGTTGTAGGCGATGCCTCCGCCGCTACCGCCCAGGGTGAAGCTGGGGCGCAGAATGGCGGGAAAGCCCGTCTTCGCCACGAGTTCGCGGCCCTCCTCCAGGCTGTGGGCGAAGCCTCCCCGGCAGGTCTCCAGGCCCAGTTCGTCCATGAGCGCCTTGAATTGGGCGCGGTCCTCGCCCCGCTCGATGGCCTCCACCTGCGCGCCGATGAGTTTCACGCCGTGGCGCGCCAGCAATCCCGTCCTCGCGGCCTGAAGGGCCAGGTTCAGGGCCGTCTGGCCGCCCACCGTGGGGAGGATGGCGTCGGGTTTCTCGAGTTCGAGAATCTTCTCCAGCACCGGCAGCGTTAGAGGTTCGATGTAGGTGGCGTCTGCCCGCTTGGGATCGGTCATGATCGAGGCCGGGTTGGAGTTCAGCAGGATGGTGCGGATGCCTTCTTCCCGCAGGGCCTTCAGCGCCTGGGTGCCCGAGTAGTCGAACTCGCAGGCCTGGCCGATCTGGATGGGGCCGGAGCCCAAGACGAGGACCGAGTGGATGTCGTTTCGCTTAGGCATGGTGCGCCTCCATCATCCGAACGAAGGCCCCGAAGGCGCTCCCCGCATCGTGGGGTCCAGGACTGGCCTCAGGATGATGCTGGAGGCTGAAGATGGGCAGGCTGCGGTGGCGCAGGCCTTCCACCGTGTCATCGCTGAGGTGGCGATGGGTCACTTCGATCTCTGGGGGCAGACTCGCTTCGTCCACGGCGAAGCCATGGTTCTGGGCGGTGATCTCCACCCGCCCGCTCCGCAGATCCAGCACGGGCTGGTTGGCGCCGCGATGACCGAACTTCAGCTTGAAGGTGCGACCGCCGAAGGCCTGGCCCAGGAGCTGATGGCCTAGGCAGATGCCGAAGATGGGGAGCCTGCCGAGGCAGGCGGCCACTTCGCGCTGCATGCCGGGGAGGGCGGCGGGATCACCGGGGCCGTTAGAAAGAAAAAGCCCGCCGAAGCGGGCCGCCGTGAGCTCCGTCGCAGGGGTGTCCCAGGGGAACACCTCCAGGTGGAGGCCAGTGTCGTGGAGTTGCTTGAGGATGGAGGCCTTGATGCCGCCGTCCAGCACCGCCACCCGACGGGTCGAGCCCGCGTGGGGAATCTCGTAGTGTTCCCGGCAACTTACCTCCGAGGCCAGGGCCTGCCCGCCCATCTCGGGCAGGGCGGCGGCCTTGGCCACCCCCGCCTCCAGGGAGCCTTCGGCCTCGGTCCAGATGAGCCCCGGCTGGGCGCCCGCATCTCGCAGGTGCTGGGTGAGGGCGCGGGTGTCCAGCTCCGTCATCACGGGGATCCGGTGGCGGCGCAGCCAGGTGCCCAGGTCGCATTCCGAGGAGATGTGATCGGCCATGGTTGTGAGACGGCGGCAGAGCAGGGCCGTGGCCCAGGGGCGCGAGGCCTCGTTGAAGTCGGCGTGAATGCCATAGATGCCCTGCTCGGGAAAGGTCAGGCAGACCATCTGCCCCGCGAAGCTGGGGTCCGTAAGGATTTCCTGGTAGCCAGCCATGGCCGTGGTGAAGACTGCCTCGCCGCTTCCCCCGTAGCCCAGCGGTGCCCGCCCTCGGAAGATGGAACCATCCTTCAGGATCAGGTTCGCCTTCATGCATCCTCCTTCTAGAAAAAGCGCCGCTCGGCTTGCCCCGGCGGCGCTTTGATGGATGGGCCCTTTCCAGGGCTCTCGGGATTGTGGGTCTCTTTTGTCCTGAGAAACAGTCTCCTTTTTCAAGGCCCACTGGGGGACAATACTCCTTTCTCCCCGGCATGCATTCGCTCCTTGCTGAATAGCCGCATTTCCCCATGTCTATCTCGAGGGACGGTTTTCCAACCTCGGCGGCTTCTTGGGTTCTATTCTTCACTCACCCAAACCCGAAAGGAGGGCACGATGCGAAACGTCAGGACGGCGTTGATCTCACTGTTCCTGTTCACATTCGCCACCCAGGCCCACGCCGTGGAGAAGCAGAAGGAGCCGAAGAAATCGCAGGCCCCTCGCGCCGCAGCCGCGAAGGCAAAACCCAGGGTGAAGGAGGAATCTAAAGCAAAGACCGAAGTTCGGGACACTGAGAAACGGCCACCCGATCCCCTGGAAAAGGGGGCCAGAAAAGTGCGCAGGCAAGAGAATCCGAAGGACAGGATGCCGCCGGACGATTTCGGAAAGCGGGAGCAGATGAGGTAGCTCGCGGGGCGCCCGATCTTCGTTCATTCTTGTTTCTGAACACCTCTAAACTCTTGGCTGGCTGCACGGCCGGTATTTCCGTGATGGGCGCATGTGGTCCGGTGATGATCTCTATTTCATGAAACTCGCCCTGGAGGCCGCGGAGCAGGCGGACCGGGAAGACGAAGTGCCCATCGGCGCCGTGCTGGTGGCGGATGGCAGGCTCGTGGCCCGGGGCTACAACTGCCCCATCGGCCACCACGATCCTACGGCCCATGCGGAGGTGATGGCCCTGCGCAGCGCCTGCGACTGGGTGAAGAACTACCGCACCCCGGGGGCCACCCTCTACGTGACCCTGGAGCCCTGCCTCATGTGCTTCGGCGCCCTCACCCATGCCCGGGTGGCACGGGTGGTCTACGGTGCGCCCGATCCCAAGGTCGGGGTGTCCCAGTACGGAGAAATTCTTGAGCGGGCGAACCTCAACCATCGTTTCGTATTGGAAGGCGGCCTGCTGGAGACCGAATGTCGGGAGATGCTCCAGCAGTTCTTTCGGCGAAGACGGGGATGATCAGTCCTTGAGGGCCCGCCGGGCATCGAGCATGTGCACGGCGAAGCTGCCGAGCCAATGTTCGCCTTCGTACCCTCCGGAGGCGATGAAGGGCAGGGAGGCACGGGCGTGGACATCGGCCGTGCCCAGCAGCGCCTCGCGCCGGGGATCCTTCGGCCCCAGTGCCGTCGAGATGATGTAGATGCATCGGGCCCGGCTGAGATTCAGGCCATCCAGGTGAACGATCTTGGGGTCCGTGCGGTCGGAGACTTTCGCGGGAGTGAGCAGGCCGTTCTTCAGGAGTTCCGGGAGAAAGCCCGCGACCCAAGCGCGGAATTCCGATTTCGAGAGCAGCTTGCCCATGAGGGCGGCCTCCTCCAGGCAGGGCGACAGGAAATCCTCGCCGCCGGGTTCCCAGCCGATGGGGCCGTTACGGTCTGCTCCGAAGTAGGTGCGGGCGCGCTCCGCGATGAGCATCTCCAGGCGGCTGTCCCGAGTCACTCGGGCGTAGTCCAGGGCCAGGGAAAGACTGAAGGCCGTGTTGGGATGCACCCCCGTGCGGATGGGGTAGGTCTGCTTGGGCAGGAACTCGAGAAAGGCCGCTGTCACCCGACTGGCGAGGGGCTGGAGGCTGGCGGACCAGCGGCGGGCCTCGGGTGAGTCCCATCCTCGCAGTTCCGCCGCGAGCTTGAGCAGCCAGGCCCAGCCATAAGTGCGCTCAAAACTCTTGCGATCCGGCTGGCCGAAGTAGGCCACCTCGGAAGCGATGCGCTCCGGCGCCAGGTTCTCGTCCAGCACGGCACGGATCTCTCGGGCCTCGGGCAGTTCCGGGAATTCCCGTAGCAGCTTCACTAGCATCCAGTGTCCATGCACCGAAGAGTGCCAGTCGAAGCAGCCGTAGAATGCCGGATGCAGGGCCTTGGGACTCCTCACATCGCCCGGTCCACTCATGACGTGATCCAATTTGTTGGGATACTCCTGCCGCACGCACTTGAGCGCCAGCTTCGCGAAATGCGAGGCGCCCGCCGCATCCAGGTTTAGGTCCGTTTCCTGTGAGGCCGCCTGCAGCGCCAGCACTGGAACCGCGCACGCGAGGATCTTGCAAACCGATCGCCCCATTGAATCCCCCTGCGACCCAGGATGGTAGGCGCAGCGCCCTCCCTGCAAGGGGGCGAATCCTGATACACTGTCCCCCCTGGAGAGATGGCCGAGTGGTTGAAGGCGCCTGACTCGAAATCAGGTTTACGGGTGACCGTAACGGGGGTTCGAATCCCTCTCTCTCCGCCAGTTACGAGCGTTTGGCCCCCTTCATGGGGGCCTTCGTGTATCCCGCTTGTATCCCAGATGGAGGGAATTCGTCATCTCACCGAGTCGCCATGCAGCGGTGAATGAACATGCCTTGACCTTCCACTTCCACGGTGGGATCGTTCACTTGGAGGCGTGGCAGAGCGGCTGAATGCTGTCGTTTGATACACGACTGGTCCTCTGCAAGGGGGATCCGGGGGTTCGAATCCCCCCGCCTATCTAGGGGAAGCGCTGGTACGCGCTTCCCCTTTTTTCTTATGGAATGCCCTCTATCTTGGAAGCTACTTGATGTTTGCCGCGGGCTCCATGGCTGGTGCCCAGGCATGGAAAGCCTGTGGACTTCGCCGAACCCCGTGGAGAACCCATGGACTGGCCCGCCAGCCCACAGGTTCTCCACAGGACCCCCTTGGCGCACCGGCCCTCCGGGCCTGCCCACATCCTTTCCACACCTGGGGCCTTCGGCTGGAAACCGCTTCGCGCTTTCCACACCACTCTTTGCTCCGATTTCGAAGATCAGCAGCAGAATTGGTGCATGAGCAAGAAGAAACGAACCCCGAAAGATTTGGATTTCAGCTCTGTGGACCAGGAGAGGCTGGCAGCGTGGCGACCCGCCTTCGACTGGATCCGCCATGAACGGTGGAAGCCTGCCGGTACGGTCGAACAGCTCGAAGCCAATCTCGCCTTCATCCTGGATGACCTTCCTCTCTATTCGCCATTTACCATTGAGAATGCGGTCCCTGCGCGAGGTCTGCTTTCCCCTAAACCTGTCAACCCACCAGAAAAAATTTACAAGCCAGATTTTGTAAATTGGTGCATTGATGTTGCCAAGATCTACTTAGCTGCACTTGAATTTTCAGAGAAGTCGCCATCTCTTGAAGATTCAATCCGAGAAATCGCAGCCATTAAGGAGTTGGCTGAAAAGTTATACATTGGACTTACGAGAACAAATCAATTGACTAAATACTACATGCACAATGTCTCTGGTATGAATCGTACGGCCCAAGATTCCTATCTTAGGGCTGCCGGAGAATCCCTGCCAAGATGCCATAGCGAATCTGATCTTCAGAAGATGGACTGGTACCGACGATTATCCGGTCTGATTGATTTCTGCAAAGAATTAGAAATTGAATTTAAGCTATTTACCAATCCAACGAAAGGTCCATTATTTAATAAGGAATTTGGAACACCCGAATTCATATTGGTATGGAATTGTCATATTTTATTGCTGCTTCTCGGGGAACAGACGACTGGATATAGGGGCTGTAATACGGCAAAACTGGCGAAAGTGATTCGGAAATTTGCAACCGCAGTTGAATTAACGACGGAATGGCCAGACGAACACCTTCGTTCGATTCTTGAATGGTACAAAGCGCGAAATCGAAACCGTGAACACATTAAGGCGACAGAAACCATCCTTGAACAGCAGGATCTTAGCGAAGCGGACCGAAAGACCTTTGAGACCCGTTTGGATGGACTCGGCGAGCAGGAGGCTTGGCTGTTTGAGAATGCCGGAAGGGTGTCGGAAGAGTATCGGACTGGGCGTGGAAACTTGACCCTCTTTCGGGACCCCATGTTTCCACTCGAAATGGAATGATCGCCGCCCCAGCCTTCAGCAAGTCCAAGAGGACACGCATGGAGGCAAGCGAATGCAAACAGATACTCCGAAGAATGCACTTTCCATCGCCGAGGTCATGCGGGCGACCAGCCTGGGCCGAACGATGCTCTACAAGCAGATAAAAGAGAACAACCTCAAGGTGTTCAAAGTCGGGCGCAGAACCTTGGTGCTCCCGGAAGAACTTCAGGCGTGGCTTCAACGCCTCGCACAGGAAGCGAAGTGATTTCTCGGAGGCTGCATTTCTCAGCGATCACCGTTGACCTTCGCAGGAGCCACCCATGCCCCTGAATGGTCCCCAGAAGGTTCACTACTATCGGCGTTTCCCGGCCCTTCTGCGATCAGACGAGGCGTATATGGGCTTGGATGCCCTTGGGCACGGAATCCTAACGTGCATCCTTGACCATCAATGCGTAAATGGCTCTGTTCCCGCAGACCCTGTGGCGCTCGCTGGAATTGTCCGGGCTACGCCGGAACAAGTCCGTCAGTTCTTGTCCACCTTCACCAAGCTCAAGACGCTTGAGACATTGGAGGGCGGGCCTGGAGACAGGCTTGTAAACCCATTCCTGCACAGAGAGCTGAAGGCCATTCACGCGCTCATCGAAGCGCGACGGCAGGCAGGGTCGAAGGGAGGCCAAAAGACCCAAGCAAAGGCAAGACCCGCTCAAGCACGAGAACGGCAGCCTTCAAGCAGTGCTCAAGCAGAGCTTGAAGCACCCCGTGAGCCTCTCTCAAGCAGACAAGAGCAAGAGCAAGAAGCAGACAAAGCCCAGATACAGAAGGACAGCAGCAGACAACAGCGCATTCACCTGGGCGTCAATGGACATCAAGTGTCAATTGCTGATGCTGCTGATGGGATAACCTCTCTTCCAGAGGACATTCGAGAAGGGCTTTCGCGGCTGGGGATCGCGGCAAACCTGGGGCCGGACCTATGCGACAAGGCCGGTGGAACCCGTGGGCTTCGTGCCGCTCTGGAAGTGCTTGATGCCAAGGTGCAGCAGAAAGAGATCCATTCCCCTTCTGGTTTCTTTCTCCGCTGTGTCGAAGAGCTGGCCCGCGAAGGGCAAGCCCTGTATGACGAGGCCCACGGAGAAGCCACGAGGATCCACCGAAAGGCCCTCGCGGATCGCCGATGGGTCCAGCTCCCGGAAGCCTGCCGCGAAAGCCTGGAGGTTCTTCGGGCTTGGTGCGCCTGGTGGACGCTTCAGGAACGTCTGTCATCGGCCAGTAGCGCCATGAGGGAAGACCTCTCTGCCGAGGCCTGGGATGCCCGCATTGCCTTCATGGAAACCTGCCTTCGTCATCATCCTCAGCGAACCGAATTTCTCGCCGTGGTCGATGAAAGACAGAAGACAACGGGAAGCATTTCAGAGACCCCCAGCATGGCGAAACGGCTTCGAAGCGCGGCACTCGGAAATCTGTTAGGGCTCGACGAAAAGGCACCCGATGGGCCAAAGCCAACCCCGTTGAACGGGGTGGCAAGTTGACGCTTCCGCTGTCTGTTGGAGGGCTGCGCCGCTTTCGTTGATGGTTCTAGGTCTTTTGGGTTCCGTTCGACCTTCCTGTTTCGTCGCCTCAACCACTTTTGAAGCCCAAGGAATGGGCTAAGGGACGTTCTATGAACAGCAACCGCCTCCAAACCAAGGAGGTTCGGGCCGTATTGGCGCCTGCCGAGTACGAAGCCCTCCTCCGCCTTTCCGAATGCCGGTCCCGGAACTTCGCCGAGACCATCCGGGAACTCATTCGCACCGCTTCCGCCCGCGCATGGGAGGAAGCCGCCGCGCCCAGACTGAGAACGCTGGATGAGCGGACACGGAACCTTGAAGAGGAATTCGCCCATCTCGGAAAGCGGCTTGAAGACACCATCGCCATTCTTCGATCCGTGGAACAGGTGATCCTGGCCCGCTTGGATGGGCAGGCCCAGGTGCTTGAACCTCTGTCGCAGATGACGACCCTCACCACCTTCCGTATGCAGGCCGTGGTGGAGCATCACCCGAAGGCCGAGGTTCAGCAGAGGTTCCGCGAGCTGGTGCGGGAAGCAGGTTTGTGAATGGCCATCCTCAAACCCGGATTCACACGCGGGGCACGGGGCCGCCAGAGCAAAGCCGGTTGGGGGCGGCGCACGTCGTACCTCGCCAGCGAGCACGACCGGGAGAAGGCGGAACTCTTCGCACGGGACGGCGAGGACGTGCGGCAAGTGAATCGTACCGAAGCAATCCAGGAATTGGGAGGCAAGGACACCCATTACCGGGAAACCATCGTCGCCCTTTCCGAGAACGAATGCCGTGCCCTGGAGGAACGCGCCAAGGGTGACAAAGAGGCAGCCCAACGCATGGCCGCCCACGGCATCGGGGAACGGCTCTCTGAGGGAAAGCCTTATGTGGTGGCCCTTCACGAGGAAGGGAACCGCTGGCACCTCCATGTCGCTGTGAAGGATGCAGAACGGCCTGAGATGTACGGCCAACGGGGGGAGGCTCAGAAGGCCTTCGAGGACTACTGGAGATCCAGCCAGCCCCGGACGCGCATCCAGGACTGGGAGAGCCATACCCGCGCCAAGAACCTTCAGGCTGAGATCCGCGACATGGGCCAAGACCTCCGGCGCCTGGAGCGGGAGCGATTCGAGGCCGTGCGCCAGACGAAGGGAAACGTCGCAAAACTCCGAACAGCCTCTGGCTATGTCCACAAAGAGCGTGAGCTGATCGAGCTTCGCCACAACCTGGAAAAGAAAGCCATCGAGGCCCGCCACACCTCACGCGGAACCGTGGGGAGCTGGGAACAGAAGGTGGACCTTGAACGCGCCCAGATCCGGCGGGCGGGCGCAGAGAACCGCATCCAGCGCCGGGAAGACAAGTTTCGTGAACGTCTGGAGAACTGGAAGCGGCCCGATACGCGGTTCACGCGGAAGACGGATCGGACCTTCGCACAGGGCCGCGAACGGTTGGTGCAGGCCGTGGGGCGGGCTGCGAAGACGGCAGGCCGCGCTACGTCCACAGCCGTGAAAAGCCTTGCCGAAACCTGGCTTCCCAAGGCCGCAAAGATGCTCTCCCAGGTGGCCAGCAAGAGCGCCTCCAGCTCCGTCGAGATGGCTTCCTCCCTGGTGCTATCCGCAACCGGCGCAGGGAAGGCGCTATCCATCGCCCTGAAAGCAACCGACCTCGCCAAAGGCTTGGTGAAGGCGGCTTCAACCCAAATTAAGGAGATCGAACGATGACCCCTCAACAGCCTTTCAAAATTCCAGCCCTTCCCCATTTCGATGGACCCGCAGACCTCTTCGTGAGGCTTGGGCAGTGGGTTTGGAAGACCTGTCTCTTGCCATTCTGGATCGATCCCAAAGGCTGGCCGCTCTTCTGCTGGATCCTGCCTTATCTGTCCGTCTGTCTGTTGCTCTTCTTCCTATGGCGGCGCTGGGCGGGCGTGAGCTCGGCCTACCGGAGCCCCCGCTTCTTCAACGTGGTGCATGGACGGCTCTGGGCGCCGCTGCTGGTTCTCTGCCTCTGGGGAACGCTCTTCTTCGGCTCACCACTCCTCGCTGTGAAATGGGGGCCGAGCTGGCGGCCGAGTAGCTGGCTTTGCATGTCGCCGCGAAATGCCTTCATCACGTTTGCCGTGGGATTCCTGCTCGGCCCTGTGCCGTTGGCCTTTCTGCTGATCCGGCTGATTCGGAGCACCGTCCACACCGGAATTCACGGCGAGGCGGCATGGGCGGCGCGAAATGAGGTGCGCACCTCGCCTTCCTGGCCCTGGCTCATCCCCATCCGGGTTCACTTCCGAGGCATCCGTCGCCCATGGATCGGTGGGGGCGGGTTGGTAGCTCTGGCACCCTCGCGGGAAGTCACTCGGCGGCACATTCTCTTGCGAGGTGGAACCGGCAGCGGCAAGGGCTTCTTCATCTTCGGCCACATCCTGGCGACGGCCCGCCATGCGGTGATCTACCAGGACGTGAAGGCTGAATGTCCCGCACTGGATCACCTCCGAGCCGTGACCGGCAAGGATCCGATTCGATGGGGCGCGGCGGCGTCCGGGGGCTGGCCTTCCCTTCGCTGGAACCCGCTGGAGGAATGTCGCCAGGATCCGAACCCCATGGATGCCTTTGAGGCTCTGGCGGCGGTGCTGATCGCCGGTGATGACAAGGATTGGGTGCCTCAGTTGGCGCGGCCCATCCTGGCTTGGGTGTTGGCCTCCAATCGGTACGAGACCTTGGCGGCCCTGGCGGATGATTTCACGGCCCGAGGGGTGGAAACCGTGCTCAAGGATGCGGAACTTCCCGAAGGACTGCTCCAGAGCCTCGAAGGCAAGAACGTGAAGGAATACATCGGCACCACCATCTTTTCCCATCTCGCACCCTTCCGAAGTGGATGGGGCCGAGACGTAACCACCGGCCACGATTTCAGCCTTTCCGAGATCATCCAGCGCGGCGGATACGTGCTTTCCGCCGAGACAGAACCCTCCCGCCGTGCGCCCCTCACCGTGTTCTGGCGGATGCTCTTCCGCATGATGCTTCGCACCCAGGAGCCTATGGATTTGACCCTGCTCATGGATGAGGGCTTGGCCTGCGGCAAGATCCCCAACTTCGCCGATGCCCTGAACACCCTTCGCAGCAAAGGTGTGAGTATTGTCTTTGCCATTCAGAACACCGCAGGCCTCAAGGATATATACGGCCCCCAGGGTGGTCCCGCTGTGGAGGAGGCCTTCACCAACCGCATCACGCTTCTGAACGGCCTGAACGCCGAGGACGCGGAGACCCTATCGAAGCGTCTTGGATGCTATACCCGCGTGAGAAAGCAGCAGCACGGGACACCGACCCATGATCGGGCCGAGCTGATGCCTATGGAGGAGGCTTTGAGGCGCGGAGCGGGGGAGCAGGACCGATGGGCCGTGTTCGAGCTGGTGGGAGCCACGGTGAGCAAACGCCCCATCATGGCGAGACTGGTCCCCTCCGCGCTGGTGGCTCGAAAACCGGAGCCCATGGAGATTCCGTCGCGCCAAGTCAGCCTCTCAGTCATTCAACCTGCGACTGGAAACGCGGATTCGGAGCTACCGAAAAGCCCTTCTGCTGGACTACAGGCCGATCCAATCCCAGAGGAACTCAGCGGCTTCTGAATTCCCATCCTCATGTCTGGATGTGTCCTGACGGAACGGCTAACAGAGGGAAGGGCATGGGGGCCACGGCTTCCGTGCCCTTTTCCGGTTCAGGCACTGCCGGTTGTCCTGATCCCGCGCCACGGCGGGCCTACCCGCTCTCTACCCGGTTCCCGGTTCGTTCCCGGTCCGGCCCTGGGGAGCGGGGGACCCCGGCGTTTTCGTGCCCCGACCCGGTGGGCACGGAGAAACGCCATGACCCCTTCCAGCCTTCCTCTCTTCGAACAGCCTTCCCTTCAGGGATCCTCATCACCCAAATCCTTCACCATCGCCGAAAGCGTCGCCCTCTACGGTCCCGAGTCCCTGTCCGATGCCCAGATCATCCAGGCCATGCTGCACCGCGCTCGTCCCGGTCGCGCCGAGAAGATCCTTCTTCAGGCCGAGAGCTTGGGTCACCTGGTGACCATGGGGCCGTCTGAGCTTCAGGCCCTGGGGCTCACCAAGGCCGAGATGGCCCGTTTTGCCGTCCTCCAGGAAGTGCAACGTCGCTCTACCCACAGCTTTGAGCACCCCCGCATCACCTCCCCCCGTTCAGCTGGAACCTACCTCCTACCCAAGGCCTCAGGCTGGACCGAGGAGCGTTTCGGGATGCTGGCCCTCAACGCCAAGGGCGATCTCATCGCCGACCGAATCCTGGCTCATGGAACCGCCACCGCCTGTCTCATCAGCCCTCGGGAATTCTTCCGGGAAGCCCTCCGATATGGCGCCACCTCTGCCCTGGCTTGGCATAACCACCCTTCTGGAGATCCCACGCCATCCCGTGAGGATTGCGCCCTCACCAACCGCCTTCGCGCCGCAGGCGAGAGCCTGGGGGTTCCCCTTGCCGATCATGTGGTCGTAGGCCGCGACTCCTGGCACAGCTTCCGCGCATCCGAGGGATGGGATCGAAGCTGAATCGTCTCTCTTGCATATCCGCTCACATGCAGGGCCATTCGCAGAAATTCGCACTTGGAACGGGTGAATGCTGCCCATCTTGTCCAACGTGGCGAATAATGAAATGAACACTTGGAGCCATCATGGCCTTGCATCCCCAATTCCCGGCCTCGCCCTATGCACCGATGGTTCCCGAACATCGGTGGTTCCCGGCGGACGAGACCCTTCGGGATACAGCGTACGAGAAGCTGCTTCCGCCTTTGGTGGCGAAGCTGCGGGATGAGATCCAGGACTGGAGGGCCAATGGCTATGCCGGGGCTTCCGCCACGACGAGGGCGCTTCTTCAGTGGTGGTTTGACACGGACCATTTGCTGGAAAAAGCCGATGGAACCCTGAGCCCCTTCCGCTACTACTTCGCCCAGCGGGAAGCCGTGGAAACGGCCATCTGGCTTCATGAGGTCCGACAGGCCCGCGACAAGTTCGATCTCCTCCGCTTCGATGCTTCCGGTTCTGTGTCCTCCGGCATGTTCAGCGAGGCATGGCCGCGTTATGTCCTCAAGATGGCCACTGGCGCGGGGAAGACCAAGGTGCTTTCCCTCCTCATCGCCTGGAGCTTCTTCCACAAGCTGTACGAGGCCGATTCCGCGCTGTCCCGCAACTTCTTGGTCATCGCGCCGAACATCATCGTGCTCGACCGCCTGCGCGCGGATTTCGATGGCTTGAAGATCTTCTTCAATGACCCCGTGCTGCCCGAGAATGGGCATGGGGGCCAGAATTGGCGCGATGACTTCCAGCTCACCCTGCATATCCAGGACGATGTGCGGGTGCTCCGGGACACGGGGAACCTCTTCTTGACGAACATCCATCGCGTCTATCTGGGCGATGTTCAGGAACCCTCGCTGGAAGATGAGGATCTGCGCGACTACTTCCTGGACCCCTTCGGCCCCAAGCCCGTCGGAAAGACTACGGACAGCAGGACAGATCTAGGAGAAATCGTCCGGGAAGTGGATGAACTGGCGGTCTTCAACGATGAGGCTCACCACATCCACGACAGCCGTATGGCGTGGTTTAAGTCCATCCAGGACATCCACCACCGGATGCTCCAGAAGGAAAGCCGCCTGTCCATCCAGATCGATGTCACGGCCACGCCCAGGCACGACAACGGCGCGATCTTCGTTCAGACCGTCTCTGACTACCCGCTTGTGGAAGCCATCTACCAGAACGTGGTCAAGCATCCCATCCTTCCTGATGCCGCCAGCCGAGCGCGTCTGGAGGAGCGCAAGAGCGCCATCTTCACCGAGAAGTACGAGGACTACCTCCGCCTTGGTATTGAGGAATGGAAGAAAAGCTATGCCGAGCACGAGCCCCTAGGGAAGAAGGCCGTGCTTTTCGTGATGGTGGATGACACCAAGAACTGCGATGAGGTGGGCGCGTACCTCGAAAAGGCCTGTCCTGAGCTCCAGGGCGGTGTCCTGGTCATCCATACCAAGAAAAACGGCGAGATCTCCGAATCCGCCACGGGAAAGAACAAAGAAGAACTGGAAGTGCTCCGGAAGGAAGCCAACCAGATCGACACCTGGAAATCCCCTCACAAGGCCATCGTTTCCGTCCTGATGCTGAAAGAGGGCTGGGACGTGCGCAACGTGACGACCATTGTCGGATTGCGAGCCTATGCCGCGAAGTCGAACATCCTGCCCGAGCAGACCCTGGGCCGGGGCCTGCGCCGGATGTACTTCGGCACGGACACGCGGGAAACCGTCTCCGTCATGGGCACGCCCGCCTTCATGGAATTTGTCGAGTCCATCCAAAGCGAGGGCGTCACCTTCGAGCACGTGCCCATGGGCGCCGGGGCCACTCGCAAGGAATCCCTTGTGGTGGAAGTGGAAACCGGAAATCCCGAAAAGGATCTGGATGTCCTCGACATCACCCTTCCAAAGCTCAGTAGGCGCTTCCAGCGCGAATTCAAGGATCTGGATGCCCTCGATCCAGCAGCTTTGGGCAACAAGAGAATCCCGCTCAAACCATTCACGCCCGAGGAAACGCGGGAAATCATCTTCAAGACCATGCTGGATTCCGAAGTCCATCACACCATCCGCCTGGATGGCTCAGGCCCAGCGGACTACCGCTCCGTGGTGGCCTTCTTCGCCCGGCAGCTCCTCAAGGAGCTTCGCCTCGTGGGGGGCTACGATATCCTCTACGGCAAGGTGAAGACCTTTGTCCGGGATCATCTCTTCGAACCTTCGCCGGTGAACCTGGAAGATCCCGTGTTGCTTCGGAACCTATCGGAGCCCGAAGCCGGGAAGATCCTCTTCGATGGCTTCAAGGCCGCGATGAATGCCCTCACCATTCAGGACACGGGCTCCTCGCGCATCGAGGATTACCTTCGCTTGCGGGATACCCGGCCCTTCCGGACGGAAAACCGCCCCTTCTTGGCTGCTTCAAAATCCCTCTTTAACCGGATCGTCGGTGAACCCCATGCGGGCGGTTTTGAATTGAGCTTCGCGGCCTTCCTCCAGAGCGCCGGTGACGTAGCTGCCTTCGCCAAGAACTACCTGGCCGTGGGCTTCAAGCTGGACTACGTGAAGGCCGATGGGGATCTCTCCACCTACACCCCGGATTTCCTGGCGAGAACGCAGGATGGCGTGGTCTGGATCATCGAAACCAAGGGCCGAGAAGAGCTGGATCTCCCCCAGAAGATGGCCCGCTTGCGCCAGTGGTGCGAAGACGCCACCCAGGCCAGCAAGGAAAACGGGGGCACGGTCTATCGCTTCGTGTACGTGGATCAGGAGGGGTTTGAAAAATACACGCCGAAAACCCTTGCGGCGCTGGCAGCCAGCTTCACGGAATACCAAGAGGCCGTGAAATGAGCGCAGAGAGTTCGAACCCCGATCATCGAATTGCCCTCTTCCAGAAGAAGGAGGTTCGCCGCGCCCTCCATGCCAACGAATGGTGGTTTGTCATCACGGATGTGATCGCCGCATTGACGGACTCGGTGAATCCTTCCGACTACCTCAAGAAGCTCCGGAAGCGTGACCTTTCGCTCGCCGAGGCCTTCCAAGGGGGGGGACAACTTGTCCCCCCCCTTGGGCTGCGATTCGAGACGCCGGGAGGACCCCAAACCCTCCAATGCTGGAACACGGAAGGCATCTTCCGCCTCATCCAGTCCATCCCCAGCCCCAAAGCCGAGCCCTTCAAGCGCTGGCTGGCAAGGGTCGGGTACGAGCGTATCCAGGAAATCGAAAACCCGGAACTGGCTTCCAAGCGCACACGGGCCATCTACAAGGCCAAGGGCTACTCGGACGACTGGATCGAGAAACGGATGCGCGCCATCGCCATCCGAGACGAACTGACGGACGAATGGAAGAAGAGGGGCGTGAAGGAGCAACGCGAATACGCCATCCTCACCGCAGAAATCTCCCAGGCCACCTTTGGCCTCACCCCCAGCCAGTACACGGCGCTGAAGGGCCTGGGGCGGGAGAACCTGCGGGACCACATGAACGACCTGGAGTTGATCTTCTCCATGCTGGGCGAGGCCGCAACCACTGAAATTGCTCGAAACATTGACGCCCAGGGCTTTCCCGAGAACAAGCAGGCCGCTCGTGATGGTGGCAGCGTCGCCGGAAACGCACGGCGCGAGCTGGAGAAGAAGAGTGGCCGGAAAGTGGTCACCCGCGAGAACTACCTGGGCCTAACTCAAGCCGAGAAGAAGGCCAAGACGCTAGAAGACGGCCCTTCTTCAGCCCCAAAGCCCTCTAAGAAACCTCGATCAAGGAAACCCTGACCATGGCTCGCCCCCCACAAGAATCCCAACGCTACGAACTCAGCGATGCCGAAAAGCGCGATCTCATTGCGCTGATTCAGGCGGGCAAGCCCCTGCCGGAAAAATACCGCTTCCTTCTCTTCGCGGACAAGCGGGAGGTGGAACTGGTGTGGAACGGCAAGACGCGGGACGTATGCACGGCCATCCTGCCCTTCCAGACCCTGGAGCATATCGACGAACCACGGAAGGAAAAGCACGAGGAAAACCAGCTCCTCGGGTTCGATTCCCGGCAGGCCAAGGGCTGGACCAATAAGCTCATCTGGGGCGACAACAAGCTGATCCTCTCCAGCCTCAAGTCTGGCGCCCTGCGCCGCCAGATCGAGGAGGCGGGCGGTCTGAAGCTCATCTACATCGACCCGCCCTTCGACGTGGGCGCCGACTTCAGCATGGATATCGAGATCGGTGGCGAGACCTTCCACAAGGAACCCAACCTCTTGGAGCAGATCGCCTACCGGGATACCTGGGGGCGCGGTGCAGATAGCTTCATCGCCATGATCTACGAGCGCCTGATCCTCATGCGGGATCTATTGACAGAAGATGGCAGCATCTATGTTCATTGTGATTGGAGAGTGAGTAGTTGGATCAGGCAGGTGCTTGATGAAGTTTTTGGGACTGACCGTTACCTAAACGATGTGAAGTGGAAGCGGCAGCCAGTACGTGGCGCAAAGGCAACAAGCGGCCAATATGCCAGAAATTCCGACACGTTACTTTTGTACTCAAAATCAGATGGTTGGATTTGGAATGGTGCATACAAAGAATACGAAGAGAATTTCATAAAAACCAAATTCCGACCTGATGAAAATGGTCGCTTGTATCGTGACTGTGACCTTGGAGACTACTCCGAAGAGTCCATCGCCAATTTTGAAGCGCTCGGGAAAATCTACATAACTTCGAGCGGAAAGAAGCGGCTCAAACGCTTTCTTGATGAGGAGAAAGGAGAATCGCTTGGCGATATGTGGACAGATATCCCGGAAGTGAATTCAATGGCGGTCGAGCGGCTGGCTTATCCCACCCAAAAACCCGAAGCCCTCCTCGACCGCATCATCAAAGCCTCTTCCAACCCAGGCGATCTCATCGCCGATTTCTTCTGTGGTTCCGGAACTACGGCCGCCGTTGCCGAAAAGCTGGGCCGCAAGTGGATAGCCACGGACCTGGGCAAGTTCGGGATCCACACCACGCGGAAGCGGCTCATCCAGGTACAGCGGGAATTGAAGTCCTCTGGGCAGGAGTTCCGGGCCTTCGAGGTGCTGAATCTCGGGCGCTACGAGCGGCAGGCCTACCTGAATGTGGCTGGCAACCTCAGTAAAAAACGGAAAGAAGAGGCCCTGGCCCGCAAGGAACGGGAGTTCCGAGAACTGATCCTCCGGGCCTACAAGGCGCAGCCCCTGGAGAATGAGACATTCTTCCATGGCAGGAACGCGGGGCGCCTCGTGGTCGTTGGCCCCATCAATCTGCCCGTGGGCCGTCTCTTCGTGGAGGAGGTCATCACAGAATGCCGCAAGCGCGGCGCGAGCCGCGTGGATGTGCTGGCCTTCGAATTCGAGATGGGCCTCTTCCCGGCAGTGCTGGAAGAAGCACGTCAGAAGGGCATCGAGTTGGCCCCCAAGACCATCCCCCCCGAAGTCTTCGACAAGCGCGCTGTGGACAAGGGCCAGGTGCGCTTCGCGGATATCAGCTACGTGGAGGCTACGCCGCGCTATGACAAGAAACACAAGCTGAGCCTCGCTATCGAGCTGACGGATTTCTCCGTCTACCACAGCCAGGGTCTGGCGGATTCCCTGGCCGCCGAGCTGAAAGAAGGCAAGAGCGAGGTCATCTGTGAAAGTGGCCAGCTCATCAAGGTAAGTAAGGACAAGCAGGGCGTCGTCACCAGGGACGTGCTCACCAAGCACTGGACCGATTGGGTGGACTATTGGGCCGTGGATTTCGATTACGAGAGCCGGAAAGAGATCATCAAGGTTCCCATCACCCTGGGCCTGGATGTCAACGAGGGTGGCCTGCGGCCCCTGGACGCCCTGTCCCTAGACTTCGAGGAACGCTGGACGGGCAGCTACATCTTCGAGAACCAATGGCAGAGCTTCCGCACCCGCAAGGATCGGAACCTGGAACTGACCACAGCCGTTCACACCTACGAGAAACCGGGACGCTACGTCGTGGCCGTGAAGGTGATCGATATTTTTGGAAACGACACAATGACTTTGCTACCCGTCAACATTGGGTGATCGGGCGTGATTCTCCTGACCCCTGATTACCAACTCTTGGCTTACTTGAAATAGGGGAAACACATGAATAACAAACCCAGTATTGCTGATGTCGCTTCGGCTGCCCCGGAAGCTACCAATATTTCAGAAATAGGTGATGGCGGATTTAAGGTTGTGTATCTTTCGACGATCAATTCACGTTCTGAAGCAATGAAACTTGTTTCAATACCTGGAGACACGGATGAAGCCAAGCAAGAGAATTTAGCAAGAATTAGGCGAGAGATTAAGATATTGGAAAGTTGTTCAAGTCCTTTTATTGTCAAACTTGGTGCAATATCTCCACGTGAAATTGTTATTGGAACAGAAACATACATTTTATACTCAGAAGAGTATCTTCCGGGGAATTCCCTCAGGGAATCTATTAATAATGGTGTTAGGCCATGCTTAAAGGAATTAAAAGAAGCAGCGATTTGCATGCTGGGGGCTGTCAGTGAACTCTCTAGATTAGGGATAATTCACAGAGATATCAAACCGGAAAATCTTATGGTAACGACGATACAGGATCGTAAATATGTGTTGCTTGATCTTGGCATAGCTTTTCAGGTGGGTGGTACTCTCATTACAAGGGAATCAATGCATGTCCCAGGAACGCTGTATTACATTGCTCCTGAAATGCTTGATGCCGGGTTCCGTAATAATTTAGATTCTCGTGCAGATATTTATACAATCGGCCTTACTCTTTATGAGTTTGCATCTGGGCAAAATCCATTTATGCGTCCCCGCGACCCTCAATTTACAACTTTATATCGGATCAAAACAGTCACTCCAGCGCCCTTATCGACCATGCGACCAGACCTGCCAACGGAGTTGTGCAAATTAATTGATCAAATGATTAGAAAAATTCCGGCTCTTCGCCCATCCAATATTCCTATGCTTGTTAAGCGCATGGAGGAATTCCAATGAAGCTACTTGCCCAGATAGGTCATGGTCTTGGGGACAAGCTTTCCGTTGGGCTAGGAGAGGGGATCATCGACGGAGGTATCTTTAGCCCAAAAGACCTTCAAGCGAGCACCGTAACAGCAAGGGTGAACGAAATTCGCACATCCTTCCCGAATGCAGAAATTCTAATTGACCCACAATATTATGCAAGCCTTTACGCGAATCACCCCAATGCAAATATGGGATGCCTTCTCGATTGGCCATACTTTAATTCGCATCGGCTTGGTGATCTTGAACGTTCAAAAGTTGTACAGCAAGTATTAAATAATTGTTTTGAATCAGTTTGTGAAATCAATACAACAAGTGTTATCGCTCCAAATATTATGATTTCAAAATCATTAGATTCTCGCGAAGCTGTAATCGCAAAAAGTTTCATGCGCGAGTCTCTAGAGGTTTATTCTAGAAGGAATGATAATCGGCCCTTGTTTGCAAGCTTGGTTATTAACCGAGAGGCATTACAAGATCGGAGAGAGTTTGAAGATTTTCTTAATGACATTACCGGAGCAGATTTTGCTCTGGATGGAGTGTATTTAATTATTGCGGGAAGATCGCCGGATGCAAGATCTGACTATTTTCATACGGACGTGATATCCAACTGGATGATGCTGAATCTGTCTCTATCAATTAACGGAATAAAGGTTGTTAATGGATATTCAGACCTGCTGACGCCTTTTCTTGGGGCAGCCGGAGGGGCATATGGCTCAACAGGGTGGTGGTCTAATTTGAGAATGTTTTCTATGGAGAGATTTTGCCCTTCAAGGAATGGGGGTAGACTTCCTGTGATTCGATATTTAAGCAAGGCCTTACTGAATCGAATCACATTCTTTGAGAAAGACGCCGTCGCCTCTCTTTTCCCGGAAGTGCTTAACGGGTTGAGTCATGACTGGGATTATGATCCAGAGCCCAGCCGTTCCGTCGAGGTTATGCAGTCGTGGGAGGCGTTGCGTGATCTAAATCAATCCATGGTTTCCGATGACGTTATGACTTCAATCGGCAATTGTAGGCGGGCAATAGAAATTGCAAAGCAGCTATATACCAATATTGCTGCCTCTGGGATCACTCTGGATGGAAAATCCCAAGGCGATCACCTCGAAGCAATTGAGGAAGGCTTGAAACAGTTTGTAGAACGTGCGGAATTAGCTTAAAGCTGCTTCCAGTGCGATTCTTAAAGCCTTTTCGTTTTGTTTAGGCAAATGTTGCTGTTTCGGCCTCGGCGTAAAAACCTTGGTGATGACACCAGAGATTGAATCAAATCCCCATAATCCAACACCAAGCTTTTGAAACAAGTCGAGTTTTGCTTCGGCGAGTTCCAGCTTTTTGGCTGGAATCACTAAGATGGAAGCGTTTGAAAAATATTTATAACGATGCGCTTGCATCAATCCGCCGCGCCAATCCTTTAGTTTTACCTCGAAGGCACGCAGTGTTGGAATGCCAGATGCTAAAACTTCTGTGTGGTTCTGCGGCAGTGTTTGTGATTGTTTCCAGTTGATAACAACCAAATCGGCAATGCCATTTCCGGGAACAGGCACTTCGCGAACAAATAGAGCGTTCGCTCGATTGGTGCCAGCGTGAACTTTCGAAAGCTGCGCTCTGTACGCTTGTGCAAAAAAAGCAGTGAATTCTGCTTCTGGATTGCGCCGATGCTTTCCATGTTTCGCAAGGTTCTCTTGTGGGTGCTGGAAAGCCACTGTGTGAATGGAATCTGTGTCAAGCATTCATATTCCTCTGATTCGGGGGCTACGATTGCCGACCATGTTCTTCAGATGCAGGATTGGACGTGTTTTTGCCAGGGGACCTGGGGGCTGATTATACCCAGATGGTCGGAGTGTTCAGGTGAGAAATCAAATACCAAGGGCCATGGCAACCTCTTCTTGAAGCCGGTGGGCCGCTTCTTCAACTGCCACATTCAAAGGCGTTGCGTACCGGCTTGTGGTTGAAGGCTGCCGGTGTCCAAGGATGGTCTGCACCATGAACGCGGGCAGCACCGCCCCGGCCTTGGCGCCGAGGGAGTGCCTGAGATCGTGAAGCCGGGCATCGGTGATTCCTGCGGCTTCACGCACCGCCTTCCATCCGAGGTAGACCTTCATGGGGCTGATGTGGCTTGTGCCTTCGGCGTTGGGGAAGACGTAGGTGCCAAGCTTCCTCCCGGCGACTCCGGCAAGGATCTTCACGCCAGCAGGACCCAGATAGACCCGGCGCTCTCCCATATGCTTGGCCGTCTTGTGATCCTTCAGGACGATGCAGCCCGCTCCCTGGTCAACATCCTTCCACTTGAGGGTGACGATTTCATTTCGGCGGCAGCCAGTCAGCAGCAGCAAGCGCAGGATCGCTGCCACGGCAGCGCCGATCTGCTTCTTGTTCTCCATCTCCGTGATGAGTGTTCCCACCTTGTGCAACTCTTCCACGCTCAGGGGGCGATGCTTGATGCGGTGGGGATTCTGTTTGACGAGGCGGGCCGGGTTGGAACCCAAGGGGATGTATCCCCATTCCTCGGCGCGGGCTAGGAGGGTGGCCAAGACGCGAAGGGAGTAGTTCGCACTGGTGGGGGCCTTCTGGCTGGCCTTGTGGTGCCACCTTGCAATGTCTTCGCGGTTGAGGTTCTGGATCTTCTCGGAGCCGAAGGCGGGCTCGATATGGGCGCGGAACTGATCCTTGTAGCCCTTGATGGTGCTGGCCGTCAGATGGGGGCCGTGCAGTTCCAGAAACTGAGCCCAGATGTTGGAAATGGTGGGCGCCTGTTTGAGGGCGGTCCTTTTCGCGGATGGATCCTCTCCACCTTCGATCTTCCCTATCAGCTTCCGGGCTTCAGATCGGGCGTCATCGACGCTCACGGCAGGCCAGGTCCCCACCGTGAACCACTTCCGATCTCCCGACTCCGTTCGGAACCGCAGGCGCCACACTTTTCGAGGTGGTGCATCCTCCTTCGTCGGAGGTAGAACCTCCATATGGAGGCCCTGAACCACTGAATCCGCCACTCTACATCGTTTTTCGCCATCGGGCCGAAGATCCCGGACGAGCCGCTGATCGAGTTTGATACCCATCGAAACACCCCGGAAATACTGGGTTCAGTGTAGCCCATTTGTATCCCGCCTGTATCCCAGTCGAGGTTTGTTCGCCCATTTTCAGTCAGGTTCGTTTGTGTTTTAAGTGTTGATAATAGATGATGATGAAACATGAGCGAAAATCGGCGTATCCCAGCGAACGGTCGAAAATCTGACTCGAAATCAGGTTTGCGGGTGACCGTAACTGGGGTTCGAATCCCTATCTCTCCGCCAGTTACAAGCGAATGGCCCCCTTCGTGGGGGTTTTTCGCGTTGGAGGAGACGGAGTTGCTTTGGTTTCTGTTCCTTCTTTCGGATACTCCGATGGGTGTGGATCACCTTGCGCCTCATCGGAAAAGGTTCGTCCTGGGCCGAGTTCTCCAGGTTTCATCCTGGAGAGGAGAAAAAGAGTCTCTGGTCGTGATTGAAGGACTTGGTTCGAGCATCCCCCGGGGGCCCGCCCAGGATCGGTTCCTGGTACCCTCGTGCCATGAGGTCTCTGGGGCGTGGCCCTGGAGTCCACAGAATCGCCTGATCTAAGTTCCCCTTCGGAGGCCTGCCGTGGAAAACCTTCTCGCAAATCTGGAGCCCAAGCTGCTCTGGAACTACTTCTTTGAACTCTCCAAGATCCCCCGCGGATCCAAGGTAGAGGCCGAGGCCGCCAAGTGGGTGGCCGATCAGGGCCGTGCACTGGGCCTCGAGGTGTCCCAGGATGCCGTCGGCAACGTGCTGATCCGCAAGCCCGGCACCAAGGGCAAGGAGAACCTGCCGGGCGTCTGCCTGCAGGCTCATGTGGACATGGTGTGCGAGAAGAACGAGGGCACTCAGCACGATTTCCTTAAGGACCCCATCAAGCTCCGTCGGGATGGCAACAACCTGTATGCCACGGGCACGACCCTGGGTGCCGATAACGGCATCGGCGTGGCGGCCGGGCTGGCGGTGATGGCCAGCAAGGACATCGCCCACGGACCTGTGGAACTGCTGGTCACCATCGACGAAGAGACCGGCCTGACGGGCGCCAACAACATCCAGCCCAACTGGCTGAAGGCCAAGTATCTGCTCAACCTCGACAGCGAGGAGGAGGGCTACCTCACCATCGGCTGTGCCGGCGGCGTCGATACCATCACCACTCGCAAGCTCACGCTTTCTGCTCCTAGCGCGGGCAAGAAGGCTTTCCGCCTGAAGGTCTTCGGCCTCAAGGGTGGCCACTCCGGCATCGACATCAACTCGGGCCGCGGCAATGCCATCCGTCTCCTGGCCCAGGTTCTCAACGCGCTTCAGCCGACTTTTGCCTTCGAGCTGTCCGCGGTCAAGGGCGGCAACAAGCGCAACGCCATCCCCCGCGAGGCTTCGGCCTATCTCTATCTGAATCCTGCCCAGGAGGCTGCCCTCAAGGCCGAACTGGCCAAGCATGAGGCCCACTGGAAGGCCGCCCTCGGCGCCTTCGACCCCGGATTCTCCCTGAGTCTGGAAGCGGGCGTAGAGGGGCAGGTCATGTCCAAGGAAGATTCCATCTGCCTCATCGGCCTGCTGCTGGCCCTGCCCCATGGGGTCGAGGCCATGAGCCCCGACATCCCTGGACTGGTGCAGACCTCCACCAACATCGGTGTCATTGATACCAAGGATGGTCTGGTGGAAGTGAACCTGCTCACCCGCAGTTCCATCGACCCTTCCAAGAACGCTCTGGCCGAGCGCATTGCCGCGATCTGCGCTCTGGCGAAGTTCGAATCCCACCTGGTGGGTGGCTACCCCGGCTGGAAGCCCGAGCCCAAGGCCTCCATCGTGAAGCTGGTGGATGGCGTGCAGGAGCAGCTCTTCGGCCAGCCCATGAAGATCATGGCGATCCACGCGGGCCTGGAATGCGGCCTCATCGGCGAGAAGTATCCCGGCATGGAGATGGCCTCCATCGGCCCCGACATGTGGGATGTGCACACGCCCGACGAGCACCTGAGCATTCCCTCCGTGAGTAATTTCTGGAAGCTGCTCAAGGCCGTGCTCGAAAAGATCTGATCCTCGGTCTTTAAAGATCCACCACCAAGCACCTCCGCATGGCGAGGTGCTTGGTGGTGGATCTTTTTTGTTTCGTACCTCCATGATGCGCGCCATTCCTTGATTCAGGCCATTCTTGCGGCTTGACGGGCGAGCCCTCTAGGCGGGATCCTGCGGCGGATGTTCCTCTGCACAGAAGGGTCCCGATGCTCGAGCGCCTGGATTACGAAGCCGTAGGTCTCATCTCCGGTCTGGAGGTGC
>JAYREN010000012.1:0-33453 GCA_041908845.1 Holophaga sp.
AGACGCGGCGACCGGGCTCCGCCCCGACGCCGCGTGGGGGTCAAAGGGGGGACGTAGCGAGCCAAGCGAGCAGGCGGTCCCCCCTTTCAAGACAGAAGGTGTCAAATGAGAAGCCTCACCCCCGTCTTCCTCCTGGGTGCCCTCGTTTCCATGCAGGCCACAGAAATTCGAATGCCCCTGCCCAAGGCCCCGGTGCGGGTGATCATCGCCGATGTGAAGGCCTTCGACGCCGCCCTCACGGGCTCGTACCGCCAGTTCCTGCACGGCACGCCGGAGGCCACCGATCCCATGCTCTCCGCCTGGCGCAGAACCCAGGTGGGCAGCAAGCTCGAGGCCCAGTGGAGCAAGTTCGCCGAGACCCTGCCCCTGGACTGGGGCACGATCCAGAAACTCCAGCCCCGCGCCCTGGGCCTTGCCCTGCTGGAAGTGGGCAACCTGGAGGCCGTGCTGGTGGTGGACACGCCCCTGGCCACCCTGCCCCTGGAGATCCCGGCGGGCGAGTCGAAGACCCATGGCGGCATCACCTACACCGCCGTGGTGCCCGGCGCAGGGGATGCCTCCGAGGACCCGGATCGCCGCATGGGGCTGGCCTGGGCCCGCAAGGGCTCGCGACTCTTCCTGGCCACCAGCGAGCGGGCCCTGAAGCTGGCCCTGGACGAGGCCCAGGGCAACCGGGGCGTCGGCCCCTCGCTGCCGGGGCTTGTCAGCATGGAGCTGGACCTGGAGGCCCTGCGCAAGGACCGCTACTTCAACCGGGAATTCCTCTTCGAACCCGGCCCCGAGACCGGCGTGCTGAAAGCTTCCCTGCGGCTGGAACAGGGCCGCCTCGTGGAAGTGCGGGAGGGGCGCACCGAGGCCCGGAACGCCGTGCCCATCTTCAGCGTTTCCGGTGCCGCCTCCGTGGGCTGGGAGCCCGAAGGCACCGAGTTCTGGCCCGCCTTCCGCCGGGGCCTGCTGGAGCCGATCCCCGCCCCCGCGGAAAAGCCCGTGCCCACCCTCCGCCCGTTGCCCGAGGCCGCCCAAGGCAGCGTCGAGGACCGCTACGCCGTGGATTTCACCCGCCCCAAGCTGCTGGCCACTGCGGCCGAATACGAGAAGGGCGAGCTGGAGGCCTGGGAAACGCTGCTTACCAAGACCCCGATCCCCAGTTGGGGCTACTGGATAGGAGGGGATGGTGCCCGCCGCATGGTCTTTTCCTGGCCCGAAGGCCAGGACGCGGCCTTTCTGGAGGCCTGTCGGGCCACCACCACGCGGCGGGCCGGGCGCGCCACCGCCGTGAAGGTCGGCGACGCCACCGAACTCCGGGTGGGGCCGGGCCTGCCCGCACTGGCCCTGCGCCGCACAGGGGCCTTCCTCTGGGTGGGCCATTCCGCGGCCAGCCTGAAGGACGCCCCCACGCCGCAGCCCGAGGCCGCCCTGGTGCGCTGGGCCCAGCTGGATCTGGGGGCCGTGCGCCGGGAAGCCGCGCGGTGGGCCAAGGTGGAGGGCCCCGGCAGCCCCGAGCAGGTGCGCCCCTTCTCGGATCGGGTCCTGGGCCTGCTGGGCTGGATGCCCGCCACCAAGGCCATCTCCGTGGAGCGCCGCAAGACCGCCGAAGGCTGGCGGGAAAGGGTGGTCTTCGCCTCCCCGAAACCATGAGACTGGGAGTTCTGGGGCTCTGCGCCATCCTGGCGCACGCGGCCCCGGCGCCCCGACTGCGGACCTGGAGCCGCGAGGCCCTTCGCACCGCCACCCCGCTGCGGGGGGATGTTCCCATGGCCGTGGGTTCCCTGCAGAAGCCCTTCGTCGCCAAAGCCTGGGCCGCCGCCCATCCGGGCCAGCCTACGCCACACCTCACCTGCGGCCCCACTTCCCACTGTTGGCACCCCAAAGGCCATGGAGAACTGGGGCTCAGCCGGGCCCTGGCCGTGTCCTGCAACGCGTACTTCCGCCGTCTCGCCACCGAGACGCCGCTGAAGGAGCTCCAGGCCATCCTTACCCAGGAAGGCTTCCAGGGCCCGCTCTCCGGCCCCGATACCGCCCTGGGGCTGCCGGGCCCTAGTCCGGTGGTGATCCGCCCTTCCCGGCTGCTGGAGGCCTATGCCCACCTGGTGCGGGAACCCTGGAGCGAGGGCGAGGAGGTGCGCCAGCAGGTGCTCGCGGGCCTGCGGACCGCCGCCCGCATTGGCACCGCGGCGGGACTGGCCCAGGGGGGCTGCTGGGCCAAGACCGGCACCCTGCCCGCCACCGATGGCGATCCCACCAAGACCCGGGGCTTCGTGCTGGTCCTGAATGACGCGGGCCGAGGCACCCTGGCCGAACTGGAACCGGGCACGGGCCGGGAGGCCGCCGTGGCCCTTGGGCGCCAACTCCGCTGGGGCGAAAGGAACGAGATAGGCCGCTCCTTTGGTTCGCGCCCTTCCCAAGAGGCCGAGCGGCCCGTGGTCGTGCGCCTCTTCGATCTCCTGGCCGCCCGGAAATGGAAGGTGCGAAACCTGGACCCGGGCCCCATCCCGACCCGCCAGGGTTTCCTGGGCCCCGGCGCGAGCCTGGAACTGTGCGGCGAAGACTGGGTTGGGCCGGGCCTCCTGGAGATCGAAGTGCCCGGCACGGGGCTGATCCGGCGCCTGGAGGGCCGCGTGGCAGTGGTGCGGGACCGGAACGGAGTCCGCTACCTCGCGGCGGCCATGGCGCCTCGGGAATATGTTTCCGGCGTGCTCACCGCCGAGCTGCCCGGGGCCGATGAGGCGCGCCGCCTGACCCTGGGGGCCGCCGCCCTGCGGTTCCTGGCCAAGGGCCCCCGCCACGACGAGGCCGATGTCTGCGACAGCACGCACTGCGCCTGGTTCGTGGGGCGCGGCCCTACGCTGCGCTGGATCACACCTCGGCGCGCCACCCGACCTGCGGAACATGAGGAGCCTCCCCGATTGATCCAGGCCCGGGAGTGGTCCGCCATGGTCGCCCTGGCGGGCCGCCCCGGCCCGAGCCTCTGGTCCTCGGATTGCGGCGGCAAACCCCTAAGCTCACACACACTCTGGGGCGATGGCAATCAGCGGGTCTTTCCCTGCTCCCGCCACACCGCCGCCACCGCCGGCCCCTGGCAGCGGGTCTGGAAACCCGCGGACCTGGCCCGGGCCTTCGGCGGGCCGGTCGAAGGCCTGGAAATCCGTTATCCCGAGGGGGTGTGGACGCTCTCGGTCCAGCGCCCCGGCGGCCGGAGAGACTTCTGCTTCGACGAGGCCCACCGCCGCCTGGCCCGCATCCTCGGCTGGGATGCCCTGCCCAGCCCCGCCGACGAGATCCAGGCCACGCCCGAGGGCTTCCAGGTCCGCGGCGTCGGCCTGGGGCACCGCGTGGGGCTCTGTTTGGGGGAGTAGGAGGACCCGCGATCTATGCGCCCAACACCGCAGGGAATGCCTTGAACCGCGAATCCAGGGAAGGTGTCAAACCGTCCCAGTAACCGCAATGAACGGGAAGACGAGCCCTCAGGTCTCGTTCTAATCCCCTTCATCCCCTCCATCCCTGTTTTCACGCTTTTCTTAACAGGGATAAAGGGGATGCAGGGGATAGAGGATGACCTGAACGCAGACTCGTCTTTGCCAGATCCAGAGGATACAACCCACAGCATCTGATAAAAATATCCACGGATGCCCACGGATAGAGAGTTGTCCATGCCTCTGAGATGAACGTCCTGGCAACCCGTGGAGCCTGAAACCCAAAGAGCGAACTGGATTCTCCGGGGTTTTTCATGCTGCCCACTGAGGCCTGACGTTGGCTTGTTCACAGGCCCAGCGACACCGAGAACGAGCCGATGGCCCAACCCTCACCGGGGCCGCTTGGGTCCTGGGGCTGAGCGTTTCCCGGTGGCGGCGTCCACATCATCGATCCAGCCTGCGGGGGCATCGGGGAAGGCGTCGGCGTACGGCACATAGGGTTTGAGGTCCAGCACGGGCGTGCCATCCAGCAGATCCACGCCCCGTAAATGCAGGCACCGGCCTTCCACGGCCACCAGCTCCACGGCGGAGAGGCCGATGGCGTTGGGACGGTGGGGCGAGCGGGTGGCCAGCACGCCGCGCTTGACCCGGGGGCCGCGAGGGGGCTTCACCAGCGGGGTCCAGCCCTCGCTGCGATGGAATACGAAGATCAGCCAGATGCGGGCGAAGCCGGCCAGATCCCGCAGGGCCTCCTCGGGCACCGTGGGCTCCAGTTCGAGGATGGCCTCGGCGGCATCGCCGGTCTCGGTACCCTCCACCACCGAGGGCTGGTGGGGCGCGTCGATCCTTCGCGCATAGGGCGAACGCACGAAACCGATGGGCTGGAAGGTGAAGGGCGCTTTAGACATCTTCGCCAGACTAGCGCGAGTGTGCTTCTGGCCCGGATGGTACGTGAGGAAAAGAAAACCACAGAGAACACAGAGAAGAAAGAGAGAGGGCACAGAGAAGAGAAGCCCGCCCCTGCCGCTGTCCTTTCCCGGTGTTCTCTGTCCTTCTCTGCGCCCTCGGTGGTCCAGCAGTTCCCTTCCCGCCACGAAACGCAAAATCCTGCCCCGATCCGCTAGGCTCGATCCAGATGCGCATCGCCTTCGTCACCCCACCCCTCATCAAGCCCTCGGAACCCGGCCTCTCCGCGGCCGCGGCCGCGAGTGTCTTCAAGGGCCAGGGCGTGGATGCGTTTCATGTGGATGCCAGCCAGGGTTGGTATCGGCACACGCTGGTACCCAAGAAGCTGGAAGGCGCCCTGGAACGGGCGGAACGCGAGGGGCGCTCCCAGGGTTCCCTGCATGCGTACCGGCAGGCCATTCGCCACTGGGCCCAGCCCCAACTCGCCCTGCGGAACCCCGAAACCTATGGGCAGCGCCGGGTCTACAGTTCCGCCGTGAGCCATCTCGTCAATGCCCTCCGCCTAGCCTCAGTGCCCTTCCCCGGAGTGCATCTCCGGGTGGCCGACCTCGAAGTGGAGGGCTTCCGCCCCCAGGATTCCTCCCATCTGGAAATCCTGGCCCGAAGACCGAGCCCCTTCGATGCGTACTTCCAGGATGAACTGATCCCCCGGCTGGACCGGGAGCAGGTCACCCATGTGGGGCTCTCGCTCACCTTTCTCAACCAGGCCTTTGCCACCTTCCGCCTGGCCTTTCTCCTGGCGCAACATCTGCCCTCGGTCCAGCGGCTGCTGGGCGGCCCCCTGGTGGCCTGCTGGCAGGCCGTCGGGGCCTCGCTCACCACCCCCGCCTTCCGGCACTTCCATCGGATCATCGGGGATGGGGAGGCCGAAACCGAAGCGCTCCTGCTGGAACTCGGCGGCTCGACCCACCCCACCGAGGGCGTGCTGGCGCCGGATCTCGAGGCCACCGACTGGGCCTCTTACCTCGTGCCCATGCCCACGGTGCCGGTGGCGCTGGGGCGCGGCTGCTACTGGCGCCGCTGCGCCTTCTGCCCCGACTACCTGCACCCGGCCTATCGCCCCGGTTCCCGGGATGCCCTCGCGGATTGGCTCGAAGCCGTGGCCACCCGGTTTCCCCAGGGCGCCATGCTGCACCTCACGGATTCCGCCCTCTCACCGGCCCTGCTGGAACGCATTGCCACCGTCATCCACACGCGGCGACTGCCCCTGCGCTGGCACGGCTTCGTGCGCCTGGAGGCCCGCTTTGCCGATCCGGCCTTCATGGAGTGGCTGGCCCTGGGCGGTTGCGCCATGCTCCAGTGGGGCCTGGAGACCGCATCGCCCCGGCTGCTGGAACTCATGGACAAGGGCATCACGGCGGACCAGGCCCGCCGAGCCCTGAGCAGCGCCCGCGCCGCGGGCATCAAGAACCACGCGTACCTGCTCTTCGGCCTTCCCACGGAGACCGAGGCCGACCGCGAAGCCACCCTGGCCTTCACCCGCGCCGAGGGCGACTCGCTGCACGATCTCAACGCCTCCATCCTGAACCTGCCCCGCCGCAGCCCCATGCACGACGATCCGGCCCGCTTCGGCATCACGGCCCTGAGTTCCTTCGGCCACGAAACGGATCTCTCGCTCTATGCCGATTTCCGCTGCGGTGATTCCCACCCCAGGGTCGAGGCCCGCCGCTGGCTGACAGGACGCTTCCTGAAGGATGCCGTCGTGAAAGGCATCCTCGGCCACCTGAACGGCCCCTTCAAGGAGAACCACGCCTGTTTCCTGCCGAGAACCGAGCGATGACTCCTGGGAACCTGTCACGCTGTTCAGCGCGTTCCCCAGAGGCCTGATGCAGGACCACCTTTTCTCCCAGCTTCGCGAAAAGATCGTAGCCTTCGCGGCATCCAGGTATGAGCGGGAGCATGCCGAGGATCTGGCGCAGGAGGTGCTCGTGGTGATCCACGAGAAGTACGGCCACGTGGAACGCATGGAGGAACTGGTGCCCCTGGCGCTCCAGATCCTGCGGTTCAAGCTGGCGGCCCACTGGCGCAAGCAATCGCGGCGGGGCGAACGCGGCCAAGTGCAGGTGGACGACTGCCCCATCCCCGGCGATGCGCCCGATCCCGAGGCCACCCTGGCCCGCAAGGAGATGCTGGCGCGCCTCAGCGCGGGCATCGCCCGTATGGGCGACCGCTGCAAGGAGCTGTTCCGCCTCAAGCTCCAGGGCCTCAGCTTTCCCGAGATTCGAACCCGCATGGGCGCCGAGGCCCTGAACACCGTCTACACCTGGGACCACCGCTGCCGCAAGCAACTCCTGGAATGGATGGGCGGGAGGTGGGAGCGATGAGACACCTTCGATCCGCGCGACAGGCATGCGGCGAGGGCTTCGCCCGAGGCACATGGAGGGGGCCGGGGGAGGACGCAGAGGCCCCGAGGCCGGGCGGTCCTCCCCCGACAGGGTCATCCGGGAGGTGGGAGCGATGAAACACCTTGATCCCGAAAAACTCCTGGGCGGCTATGCCGCAGGCATCCTGACGGAAGCGGAAAAGACCACACTCTTTACCGCCGCCCTGGGACACCAGGAACTCTTCGATGCCCTGGCCGATGAGGAAGCCCTCCGGGAGCTCCTGGCCGATCCCGCCACCCGCAGGCACCTGCTCGCCCTCCTGGACGAACCCCGAGCCCAACGCCCCATCCCCTTCTGGCGACGCCCTGCCACCTTGGGCCTGGCCGCCAGTCTTCTCCTCATGGTGACCACGAGCCTGGTGCTATGGCAGCGGGAGCACCCCGTGCCGCCTGCTCCTGCCACTCCCGCCGCGAAAGCCGAAGCCGAGGCGCCTGCCCACCCTGGAGCCACCACAAAGACGAAGAAAGCCCGCCCCATGGCATCGGATTATCGTGCGAACCAAGTGGGAAAAACCATGCCCACCGAACCTCCAGAAGTGCCTTCGCCAGACGCCAGCCGCATGATGAAAGCCGCCGCAGCTGTGCCCCAAGCCGGCGCCGTGGTGGAAGTGGTGGTGAACGCGCCCGCGCCGGACAAGAGCGAGGTCAGCACCAGAATGGCCGACGCCAAGGAGAGCCTGGAGCGACTTCCGGCCCAGCGCACCCTAGCGGAAAGGGCCACCCTGGCGCCCGGGGCCGCAGGCGGGGGCCCCGCGGCCAAGGGCTTGGCCGTCTCCACACCGTCGTGGACGCTGGAGCCCCTCGAGGGCGGGAACCTGCGCCTGACGATCACCTGGGCCTCGGGAGAACATCTGTATCTGCTCCGGCGAACGGCCTCCAGCACCCAGCTCCTCGCGCCCCGGGCCTCGATCCCGGACCCGAGTGGCACCACGCGGAGCACCTTCGAGTTCCCGTTGGACTCGAGGGACCACCTGGATCTCTACCTGCTCCATCACCCGGAAGCCGATCCCGAGGGGCTCCCGCCCACAGGCCCTGTGGATGGGTTCCGCAAGCGGGTGCGCTGAGAGGGCTTCCACCTCGCAGGCCGGGGCCCCGGAACCTACACTTTCCACGGCTGCTTTCACCCGACAGACCGCCGGAGAAAGGAGGGGCACCATGAAAACGGAACTGTCTCCCCAGGAGATGGACTTCTTCCGAATGCTCCTGGCGAAGGAGCGGGAGGAGACGCGCGTGGAGGTGCGCCACGCCAAAAACATCGAGTTCAAGAGTCAGCTGCAAGCCCCGGAAAAGCTGATCCAGGGCCTCCAGGAGCGCTTCGAGGTCAACATCTCAGTGTGAATCATTCCCATACGAAGCGGTAAGGCAGGCAGTACCAGTCACGCAGCGTAACCATGTCCTTCTGCAGCGCGGGAGGCACGGGACAGCCCTTCTCCTTCCGTAGCTGCCAGATCAGGTGTTCCTTCTCGCCGGGGGTGAAGATGTAGTCGCAGCCCGGCGCCTTCTTGCTGGCGCGGAGTTGGCGCAGGATATCGCCGGTGATGGCCTGGAAGCGGTCGAGATCGATGAACTCGTCCACGTTGATGGCGATGAAGAAGTGGCCCAGCGGGTACGGAATCTTCTTCCCTGCTTCATCAAAGCCGTTGAGTTGCTTAAGGTAGGCGCCGTCCTGCAGGGCCGCCGAGAGGATCTCAACCACGGTGGCGTAGCCATAGCCCTTGTAGCCCCCACCATCCTCACCGATGCCGCCCAGGGGTGTGAGAGCGGCCTTGCCCTTGGTGAGGGCCGTGAGCACCTGGGCCGCATCGGTGGAGGTATTCCCCTGCGCATCGATCACCCAACCCGGGGCCAGCGCCTTCCCCATGCGCTCGTAGTGCTCGATCTTGCCCCGCTGGGTGATGGAGGTGGCGCAGTCCAGCACGAAAGGGAAGGGCTCGTCGGTGGGAATGCCGATGGTGAGCGGGTTGGTGCCCAGCATGTTCTCCACCCCGAAGGTGGGCGCAATGGAGGGCCGGGCGTTGGTGCCGGTGATGCCGATCATGCTCGCCTGGGTGGCCATGGTGGCGTAGTAGCCCGCGATGCCGTAGTGGGTGGAATTGCGCACGGCCACCATGCCCAGGCCGTGGGCCTGCGCCTTCTCAATGGCCATCGCCATGGCGCGCGTGGACACCACGTGCCCCATGCCGTTGTGGCCGTCCAGCACGGCGGTGGTCTTGCGCTCACGCACGATCTTGATGGTGGTCTTCGGATTCAGGATGCCATCGCGAATGCGATCGATGTAGATGGGCTTGAGGCGCCCGATGCCATGGGAATCGATGCCGCGCCGGTCGGATTCGATGAGCACTTCGCCGATGATCGCGGCATCGTCCCGCGGTACGCCCGCCGCCATCAGCGCCTCGCGCATGAAGGTCTCCAGGAAGGCGAAATCCAGCCAGATGCAGGTCTTGTACTGGGCCTCGTACTCTTCCATGAATTTCATGGGGGGTCCTTTCGCGGAGGGCTGAACAGAGGGATCTGGAGTCCATCCTCCCGTGGTCCCTGGACGGCCTCAAGGGATTGTTCGGCAGGCCTTCCGCCGAGCGCTATGATCGAAGGCCCCGCCCCCCGTGGCTTCCTGGAGCACTCCCATTCTCGCCGACGGCCTCTTCATCTACGGCACCCTGCGCGAAGGCGGCAGCCATCATCCCTGGCTGCGTCGCACGAATCCCATCGGCACCACCCGGGCCTGGGTGCCGGGTCGCCTCTTCCACCTGCCGCACCTGGGCTATCCCGCCCTGGTGCCCATCCCCGAGCCCGACTCGCCTCCCCCCGGCCCCGGCTGGGTGCAGGGTGAGTTCGTGGGCTACGAGGACGAGGTCGATCTCGAAAGCGCCCTGGACGATCTGGATCAACTGGAAGGTGTCGCGGAGGAGCTCTTCCTGCGCGTCACCCTGCCCGTGATCCTGGATGGCGGCCAGCGGTACGGCGCCTGGGTGTACGTCTTCCCCGCGGATCGCCTCCAGACCCTAGAGCGCAGCGCCACCGAACTGCCCGAGGGCGACTGGAGCGACTACCTGGGGGATGGGCTGCTCTGATCATTCGGATTAAGCCCGATCATTTCGGTTCAACGCGGGGCGTCAAAGATGAACCACAGAGGGCGCGGAGAAATGAGGAGGACGCAGAGAAGAGATGGAAACAGCCACTATCCGCTTTTCTCAGTGCTCTCTCTTTTAACTCTGCGCTCTCTGTGGTTCAGCTTTTCGAGGTGTGAGGCGAAACCCCAAATTCGGATTCAGCGCTCCGCCACCCGCTGGTACCGGAACTTCACCCGCCGCTGTAGGGCGCGGCCCTCGGGGCTGCGGGGATCGCCTTCGACCAGGGAATCCCCGTGGGCCTCGGCGCTCATGAGCTTGGGATCGACGCCCTTGGCGGCCAGATAGCGCAGCACGGCCTGGGCCCTGAGCCCACTCACTTCCAGGGCATCGGCGCCCCCACGGCCCTTTTCGTCGGGGGCGGCATGGCCTTCGCACACCAGATAGAAACCGGGGTATTCGCTGGCCAACTGGACGATGCGGTTGAGCAGGGGCTCGAAGACCGGATCCACGGTGGGGCTGCCTTCCGCGAACAGAATGGAGCCCCGGAAGGTAACGAGGCGCATCTTCGTCCCCACGTCCGGTCCTTCGGTGGCCTGGAGATCACTGAGCAGCTTCTCCAGATCGGCGGCCTTCTCCGGCACAAGGCCGGTGGTACCCGGCAGGATGCCCGTTCCCGGGTTCTCGGGTGTTCCGACCTTCGTGGCCTGCACGCCCAGCACCTTCTGGAAGGAGGTCACCAGATTCCCAAGCTTCTGCTGATCCTGGATGCTGAAGGAGTAGACCACGGCGAAGAAGGCCATGAGTTGCACCATCAGGTCTGCGAAGGTGATGAGCCAGAGCGATTCGAAATCCACGCTCCGGCGCCGCATCCCCCGCAGGGAGATCTTAGCCATTGAAGGCTCCCAGCGCATGTCGGCGGATCTTCTGGCGCGGCGCCAGGAAGGCGTTGAGAGCCTCCTCCAGCTGGCCTGGATTCATCTCGGCTGCGATGCCCAGGATGCCTTCCAGCATGAGCATCCGGGTCTGGGCCTCCTCCTTGGAGCGCAGTTCGAGCTTGCCGCTGATGGGCAGGGCGAAGAGATAGGCGACAATTGCGCCCCAAAGGGTGGACAACAGGCTCAGGGCCATGGCGCTGGCCAGCTTGTCGGTCTCCTTGCCGATGCTGGCGAAGAGCTGCACCATGCCGATGAGGGTGCCCACCATGCCAAAGGAGGGCGCCGAGCCCGCGATGAAGCGGAAGATTTCCTGCCCCAGCCCATGGCGATCCTGGGTGGCGTGGATCTCGGAGGTCAGCACCTCGCGGATGTGTTCCCTGTCCAAGCGATCCACCACCATCTGCAGGCCCTGGGCCAGGAAGGGATCCTCGGGCAGGTGCTTCTCCAACCCCTTGAGGCCCTCCCGCTTGGCCCGCTGGCTTAGGCCCACCAGCTGCACCACCAGGGCCTGGTGGGAGGCCGGGTGGGTAAAGAAGGCCCGGGAGGCCACCGCGAAGGCCGAGCGAACGTGGGCCAGGGGGAAGCGGATCAGCGTGGAGGCGATGATGCCTCCGAATACCACGATGAGGCTGGGCCAGTAGAAGAAGATCCTCGGATTCGGCCCGAAACCGATGGCCACCCCCAAAAGCCCCAGGCCCAGCAGCAATCCGACCAGCGTTCCTCGATCCATGCGCGACTCCCCGGGGCATTATCGGCAAAAGGTCTACCCAGAAGAAATATCCACGCCAAGAGGAAACGGCAAGGATTGCTGCACGGCTCCGCCCCCAGGTTAAGCGGTCACACCAGCCCCGGGGGAAACCCCATGGCTAGACGCACCATTGTGAATCGGGATGTGAAGCGGCCCGCGGCGCTCCGGATCACCAGGGGTTCCGGCACCACAGGCAGCTCTGCTTCATCCAGGAACTGCCCTGGAAGATCCGAGGGCCGCATCCCCGCGAAGAGCCCGATGCCGTAGGCTTCCCCTTCCTTGAACACGACGTCCTGCCGCTGGAGCAGGGTCAGGCCAGCCTGGGCGTAGGCGGCGGCGGCCCGTTCGACCTGGTCCAAGGGAAAGACGCACACGAAGACGCCGCCCGGCGCCAGGAGGCCCGCCGCCGCCTGGGCGTAATCGGCGATGGTGCCCCGCACCTCGAGACGGGCCGGAATGGCCTGGGGATGCTCCGCCTCGGTGCGCGCCCCCAGAGGCCAGTAGGGCGGCGATCCCAGCACGAGGTCGAAGGGTGCCTCACCCTTGAAGAGCTCCGGATCCCGCAGATCGCCTTCGTGGATGGTGTAGCGGTCGCTCACGCCGTTGTAGGCGGCGCTTTTGCGTGCCAACCGCGCCGAGATTTCCTGAGCTTCCACGGTATGCACCACGGCCCCCGGGCACCGCCAGGCGGCGCTCAGGCCCACGCTGCCGATGCCCGAGCCCAGATCTGCGATGCGCCGTGCCGTGGGGCACCAGACACTGCCGAACCAGGCCGTCAGCACATCGTCCACGGAGAAACGATGCCCCTTGGCGTACTGAAAGATCTTCCAGTGCCCGCAGAGGTAGTCCAGGGTCTCGCCCTCCTCGGGTTCGAGCCCCCCGGGCGGGCGCGGCCCCGGCCGGGTCCAGCCTCTGAATGCGCTGTCGGTCATGCCTGGCCCCCGATCCTACTTCAGCATTCTCGGGCGCTCATCTCCATCGGCGATGGCCCGCCCCAGGTTCAGGATGAACTGAGCCTGCTGCACCATGCCCCTCAGATCCCAGGCCGGATCGTAGGTGTCGGTCACCTGGTGGTAGCGATCGAGGTACGTCTTCCCCTTGGCTCGATTGGCCTCGGGATTCTCCAGATAATCCCGTTGGCCAGCCAGGGAGAAGCCCGGACTCAGGGCCGGGATTCCCACGGCGGCAAAGGGATAGTGGTCCGACCGGAAATACAGGCCTGCCGGATCGGGCTGGTTCGCCATGGGCGCGAGTCCCAGGGGCCTGCCCACCTCCTGCGCCAGCACCAAGAGCGTGCTGCGCTCGCCCCCCAGGAATTCGATATCGCGGCTGAGTCCGACCCAGTTGAGGCTCTCGAAATTCAAGTTCGCCACAGTCTTAGCCAGGGGCCAGAGGGGATTCTTCACATAGGCCTCGGCGCCCAGCAGTCCTGGCTCTTCGCCGCAGGTGAGGAGGAAGATCTGGCTCCGCCGGGCGGGGTTCGCCACGCTGGCCTGGGCTACCGCCAAGAGCGACCCGATGGCACTGCCGTTATCGATGGCGCCGCAGTAGATCTTGCCGTCCTGGATGCCCAGGTGATCCCAGTGGGCGCTGTACACAACGGCCTCGGCCTTCAGCGCGGGATCCGTTCCCGGCAGGAGGCCGGCCACGTTGAACTGGGGAAAGGTGCGCAGGGTGGACACCACCTGGCCCTGGGCCCTGAGTTCGAGGGGCACCGGACGGAAATCCTTGCCCTCGGCGGCACGGCGCAGGACCTCAAGATCCTGGCCCCCGGCCTTCAGCAGCGCCCGGGCCGCATCCTGCTGGAGCCAGCCCACCATCGGCGCGCCGTTACAGCCCGCCAGGGAGAACCGTTCCCCCTCGAACCCATTGCGGGCCACAGTCCCATCGTACGAGGCCCCTTCGTCATCGTGGATCACCAACATGCCAGCTGCACCCCGCCGACCGGCCTCCTCGAATTTCGTGCGCCAGCGCCCCGCAAGGGTGAGGTTGGCGCCATCGAATCGGCGCGGCTCCGCGGCGCAGGGCCGCGGTTCACCCACCAGCATGAGCAGAAACTTGCCCTTGCAGTCCAGGCCCTTGAAGTCATTCCAGCCCTCGCCCTTGGCCTCGATGCCGTAGCCCACAAACACCACCGGCGCATCGATGCGGGCCTCGGCCAGCCCGCCGCCGGCACCGTAGACCACATCCTTCCAGAAAGCCGGAATCACTGCCCCACCGGGGCCCGTGAAGGCGAGGGCGCTCCGCCCTCGATCCAGCCTGGCTCCCTGCATCTCCACCCGCTGCAGATAGCCGTCTCCCGCGAGCGGCTTCAGCCCCAGGGCCCGAAGCTGGGCCTCCAGGTATTTCACCGCCAGATCACCCCCCCTCTGCCCCGTGCCCCGCCCCTCCAGCAGGGGATCCGCCAGGAAGGCCATGTGGGCCCGGATGGGAGCCTCTTCCACCACCGGTGGTGCGGCCACCAGGGCGGGCAGAAGAGCAAGGCAGAAAACCAGCGCACGCATGCGAACTCCAAGGGGTAGCCAACAGCCTAACTCGAAAGGATTCAAGAATCATTTGACGCTTAAGACGACTGGTCGTATTGTCGCTCTCATGGTCAGTACGCCCCGCAGCCTCGACACCCGCACCCGCCTATTGGAATCGGGCCTCGCCTGCTTTTCTGCGCGCGGCTTTCACGGCACGGGCATCCAGGAAATCGTGGCGGTGGCAGGGGTTCCCAAGGGTTCCTTCTACAACCACTACCCCAGCAAAGAGGATTTCGGCGCCGCCATCATCCTCCACTACGGCGAGGCCTTTCTTCAGAAATGGCGCGTGAGCCTGGAAGAGACGAAGGCCCTCGGTCCCCTGGCAGCCCTGCGGGAAAGCTACGAGCAACTCCTTGCGAGCCATGAGTGCTGCCAGCCCAAGATCGGCTGCCTGGTGGGCAATCTTGCGGCGGAGATCAGCGGCTCCAGCCCGGCCTGCCAGGAGGCCATGGCCAGAGTCATCGCCTCCTGGCGCGAAGGCTTCACCGAGTATCTCCGCCGAGGCCAGGGCCTGGGCGAAGTGCGCACCGATGTGACAGCGGAGGCCCTGGCGGACTTCTTTTGGTTCGCCTGGGAGGGCAGCCTCCTGGCCATGAAGATCCAGGGCTCCACCGCCCCCGTGCGGCAGTGCATCGCGTTCCTGTTCAACGAAGTCATTCCCCCGAGAGGCTGAAATGCAGAACTTCACCTTCCACAACCCCACGAAAATCATCTTCGGTCAGGGCCGCATCGCCGACCTGGCGAAGGAGATTCCCGCAGGCCAGCGGGTGCTGATCACCTACGGCGGCGGCAGCGTTGTCAAGAACGGCACGCTTGACGAGGTGCGCGCAACTCTCAAGCACGCGAGCGTAACCGAATTCGGCGGCATCGAGCCCAATCCCAGCTTTGAAACCCTGATGAAGGCCGTCCTGGTGGCGCGGGAGACCCGAGCGGAATTCATCCTGGCGGTGGGCGGCGGCTCAGTCATGGATGGCACCAAGTTCATCGCCGCCGCAGTGCCCTTTACCGGCGAAGATCCCTGGGATCTGGTGACCCGCAAGGCCCCCGTGAAGTCCGCCCTGCCCTTCGGCACCGTACTGACTCTGCCCGCCACGGGCTCGGAGATGAACAGCGGCGCGGTCATCACCCGCACCTCCCTCGGCGCCAAGCTGGCCTTCGGCAGCCCCCTGCTCTTTCCGCGATTCTCCGTGCTGGATCCCACCAAGACCTACACGCTGCCCCCGCGCCAGATCGCCAACGGCGTGGTGGATGCCTTTGTGCACACCACGGAGCAGTACCTCACCTATCCGGCGGAGGCGCCGCTCCAGGACCGCTTCTCCGAGGGCCTGCTGCGCACGCTGATCGAGGTGGGTCCAGTGACCCTGAAACACCCGGAGCAGTACGAAGCCCGGGCCACCTTCGTGTGGAGCGCCACCCTGGCCCTCAACGGGCTCATCGGCGCCGGCGTGCCCCAGGACTGGGCCACCCACATGATCGGCCACGAACTCACCGCCAAGTTCGGCCTGGATCACGCCCAGAGTCTCGCGGTGATCCTGCCCGCCATGCTCACGGAGCGCCTGGATGCCAAGAGCGCCAAGCTGGTGCAGTTCGCCGAGCGCGTGTGGGACCTGCGAGAAGGGAATGAAACCACCCGCGCCACCCAGGCCATCGAGCGCACCCGTGCCTTCTTCGAGAGCCTGGGGGTGAAGACGCGGCTGAGCGAGTACGGCATCGGTGCCGAAGCGATCCCGGGCATCGTGGCGGCCCTGGAGGCCCACGGCATGAAGGCCCTGGGCGAGAAACGCGACGTCACCCTGGACGTTTCGCGCCGGGTGCTGGAACGGGCCCTGTAACAAAACGGGCCTTTGGCCTATCCGTGCTACCCGGCCCGTTCAGGGTTTGGGCGGTGTATTCCCCCTTCTGAAGGAACCCCCATGAAAATCCTGATGGTGCTTACCTCCCACGACCAGCTCGGCAACACCGGCCAGAAGACAGGCTTCTGGCTGGAAGAATTCGCCGCTCCCTTTTACGTTTTCCAGGATGCGGGCGCGCAAATCACCCTGGCTTCCCCCAAGGGCGGCCAGCCGCCTCTGGATCCCAAGAGCGATGACCCGTCCTTCCAGACAGAAGCCACCCGCCGTTTCAAGGCCGATCCCGCAGCCCAAACCATGCTGGCCGCCACGGTCAAGCTGTCGGAGGTTTCCGCTAAGGATTTCGATGCCGTGTTCTACCCCGGAGGCCACGGCCCCCTGTGGGATCTGGCCGAAGATGCCGACTCCATCAAGCTCATCGAGACCACTCTCGCCGCAGGCAAACCCCTGGCCTCCGTGTGCCACGCGCCGGGTGTCTTGCGCCACGCGAAGCAGGCCGATGGCACCCCCATCGTGAAGGGCCGCACCGTCACGGGCTTCTCCAATTCCGAAGAAGAGGCCGTGCAGCTCACGGCCATCGTGCCCTTCCTGGTGGAAGACGAGCTGAAGCAGAAGGGCGGCGTGTATTCCAAGGGGCCCGATTGGGCGCCCTTCGTGCTCACGGATGGTTTCCTGATCACCGGCCAGAACCCCGCCTCCTCCGAGCCCGCCGCCCGAGCGCTGCTCGCCAACCTGAAGTGATTCCAGTCATGGCCGCGATGACCCACCTCTTCGAGCCTTTCACCCTGCGGGGAATCACGCTCCCCAACCGCATCGCCGTCTCGCCCATGTGCCAGTACTCGGCCACGGAGGGGCGGGCCTCGGACTGGCATCTGGTCCATTACGGCGGCCTCGCCCAGGGCGGCGCGGGCCTCGTCCTCATGGAAGCCGCCGCCGTTCGGCCCGAGGGTCGCATCAGCCCCCAGGATCTGGGGCTCTGGGAAGACGGGCAGATCGAACCCCTGTTCCGCATCAACCGCTTCATCGCCTCCCAGGGTTCCGTGCCCGGCATCCAGCTGGCCCACGCGGGGCGCAAGGCCTGCACTCCCGCGCCCTGGCGCGGTGCCTCGACCACCCTTCCCCTTTCTGAAGGCGGGTGGCAGCCTTTTGCGCCCAGCGCCCTGCCTTTCGATGCGGGCTGGGCCACACCCACGGCGCTCTGCGAGGCCGGTATCACGGAGGTCATCGATTCCTTTGTGGCCGCCGCCAAACGTGCCATGGCAGCGGGTTTCCAAGTGATCGAGCTTCACGCGGCCCACGGCTATCTGCTGCACCAGTTCCTCTCGCCCCTGGCCAACCAGCGCACGGATGCCTACGGCGGCGCTTTCGCCAACCGCACGCGCCTGCTGAGGGAAGTCGCCGCGGCGGTGCGCCGGGTCTGGCCCGAGCACCTGCCCCTCTTCGTGCGTATCTCCGCCACGGACTGGGTGGAGGGCGGCTGGTACCCGGAGGAATCCGTGCAGCTCTGCAAGGCTCTGCGGGAGCTCGGCGTCGACCTGGCGGATGTTTCCAGCGGCGGCATGGTGCCCAGGGCCACGATCCCAGTGGCTCCCGGCTACCAGGTGCCCTTCGCCGCGCGGATCCGCACCGAGGCCGGCCTTCCCACCGGCGCCGTGGGCCTCATCACCGAGCCCCGCCAGGCCGAGGCGATTCTCTCAGAAAACAAAGCCGACCTTGTCTTCCTGGGTCGCGAACTCCTTCGAGATCCCCGCTGGCCTCTGCGTGCCGCAGGCGAGTTGAATGCAGAAACCCCCTGGCCTGCCCAGTACGCCCGGGCGGCCAGGAGTGAGGTTCCCCTTCGATAAAGACTGACGGTTAGGCCAGCTTGAAGCGCGTGATGAGCTGGCGCAGTTCCACGGCCAGTGCCGCGAGATCGTCCACGGTGTGGGTCGTTTCGGCGAGAGAGGCCGCCAGCTCCGTGGTGGCCGAGGCATTGCGCTCGGTGTAGTGGAGTGTGGTGCCCATGGCATCGACCACCCCTTCGCTCACCTTGGCCTGCTCCTGCAGGGCCTCGGCCGCCCGTCGGGAGATATCAGCCTGGCTGCGGATATCGGTCTCAATGGAGGCCAGGCTCGTGCTCACCGTGGCCACGGCCTTGGAACCCACCTGCACGCGCTGGCTGCTCTCCTCGATGAGGGCGGCGATCTCCTTGGCGGCGGCGCCACTGCGCTCGGCCAGTTTGCGGATCTCCTCGGCCACCACCGCGAACCCCTTGCCCTGGGCCCCGGCCTTGGCGGCCTCGATGGCGGCATTCAGGCTCAACAGATTGGTCTGGCGCGCGATGTCGGAGATCACGCCCGTGATTCGGCCCACCTTCTGGGAGCTGTCCAGGATGGCCTCCATGGCCTGGGTGCTGGCCTGCACGTTGTGGGCACCCTCTGCGCTGGTGCGCAGCGAATGATCCGCGAGCTGGACCGCCTGGGAGGAACCCTGGTGGATCTCGGCGATGGCCGAGGAAAGCAGGTTCAGGGCGCCGGTGGACTGCTCCACCGCCAGCCGCTGCTGCTCGGCTCCGCTGCTGATATCCGCCGTGGCGGAACTGAGTTGATCCGTAGTGGCGGAAAGCTCGGTGGCGCCGGATGCCGTGCGCTCCGAAATCTGGGCGATGGCATGGATGTCTTCCGCCAGCTTCTGGACCGTCTGGTTCAGGCTGCTGGAAATGTGGCCCAGCTCATCCTGGGTATCGACACGGCAGGTTGCGCTGAGGTCCCCGTGGTTCACCGCACTCATGGTGGCCTCGATCTGCCGGATCGCCGCGGAGATCTGACTGGACATGCCCCGGGTCAGGATGGCTCCCAGCAATACCGCAGCGATGGACACCCCCAGGATCCAGGTACTCTGACGGGCCCCAGCGGCCAGATTTTGCTCGATGGTAGCGGCTGTCGTTTTCTGCAGCATCTCCTCGAGCTTTTCGAAGGCCACCCGGCCTTCTCGGGCCAGACCCACATTGGCCTCCATGAGTTCGCCCGAGGCCTCTGCTCCCTTGAGCGCTTTGGCCTGCTCGAGAGCAGCCGCGAACCCGGCCACATAGGCTTTGAAGGCGGTTGCGCCCTTGGTGGCCAATGCCTTTTCCTCCGGAGTCCAGGGCAGGGCATCCACCTGCTCAAAGGCATTCTTCACGCGGTCCTGATAGGTGGTCAGACGCTCCTTGCGGGATTCCTGATAGGCCGGGTTCTTGGCGGCCGCGATCATGGAGACATGGACCGTGCGCAGAACATTGGTATCGTTCAAAACCTTGGAAATGATCTGGGTCTTGACCAGATCTCCACCCACCAACTTGGTTCCGTCCTGGGACCCCTGGATGCCGCGCCACCCCAGGAAACCCACCAAGGCCAAGGAAAGCGTTTGAAGGATGAGGATGACCGTGAATTTACGGCCGATAGGAAAATTCGAAAAAAGGCGCGCAGGATTCATAGAACGCTCCAGGTTCATGGATTTTATTCATTCGGCCGGTACCGACCAAAGTTGAATCTGGGAAACCTGTTTGTCGGACTTGTCTCGACCTGAGATGAAAAAGCCCCATTGAATAAATTGATTATTGTGTTTTGCGTTCATGCTGCATCAAGGCGGATTCTCCGGATTTTTATCAACGTTCATCGCTGTTCATCTTTGGTTGAAAATTTTTTACCGGTGATGAACAGGGATGGCCTGGCTCGGGATGGGGACTCCCCGGGGAACGGGTCCAAACGCTTTGGTCAATCGCCGCAAAGAACGCAAAAGTCGCAAAGCGGGCGTGGAAGGAGAGTCAGACGCCCTCGGCACCTTCGACGGTTACTTCCTCGTCCAGCCCCTCGAACAGGCTGCCCTCGGGCAGGGCCGGTTCGAGCTGGGCCAGGGCCTGGGCCTCCAGGTTGCCCTCGCCGAAATCCGCCAGCCGGGGCAGATCCTGCAGGCTCTTGAGGCCGAAGTGCAGGAGGAACTTCTGGGTGGTGGCATAGGTCATGGGGCGGCCCACCACGGACTTGCGCCCGGCGGGCACCACCAGCTCCCGCTCCAGCAGGCTCTTCACCTGGTTGGCGCCGCTCGTCACGCCGCGCAGTTCGTTGATCTCGGGGATCGTCACCGGCTGCCTGTAGGCGATGATGGCCAGGGTCTCGATCTGGGCCGGGGTCAGGCGTCCCGATCGCAGCGTGGTGACGAGCTTGGCCACCAGGGTGGCGTATTCAGGCGCCGTGGCCATGCGCCACCCGCCGCCCACCTCGATGAGCCGGATGCCCCGGGGCGCAACCAGACGCTCCTGGAGCTTCTCCAGGGCCTGCCGCAGCGGCCCCTCGTGGATGCCCGTAAGTTCCTGAAGCCTTCCCAGATCTAGCACCTCGCCGGTGGCCACGAAGAGGGCCTCCAGCGCCCCGGGCAGATCGCCGCCCTCCTCCCACAGAGGTTCTTCGTGAAAGATCTCGAGGTCGTCGGTCATGGGGCCTTGGGAGAGTCGAGTATCAGTTTCTGGTTGAGAGGGCTGGTCGGCTTTTCTTTGACCTCTTGCTCCATTTTTTCCAGTTCCTGCCGCATGAGGTCCAACTCGCCTGGGATCTCCTTCCCGCTGTTGTCCACGATGCGTTCCGAAACCACGAGGCCTTCCTTGATTTGGATGAAGCGCTCGCGCTCGTAGACGGAGCCATAGCCCATGTGGACGTACCGCAGCATCTTGCCATCGGGGATCCTCAACTCGCCCGTGAACCAGGAGGCGAAGACGCGACCGTCCCGAACCTGAGAAGGAAACAGATCCTTGAGCTCGTAGGGAGCCCATCTGCTTTTATCTCCCTGTAGAACCAATCGTATCAACGGGTATTTTTTTTGGGGGTCATAAGGCTTCCACCCCGGAAGCCCTTTCCGCTTGTTGTATTCCGCCTCGACCTCTTCCTGAGTCGGAGGTTTGACTAGACGCATGGCATCTGCGCCAACCAAATTCAACCGGCCATCCCGTATCTCCCAAGTGGCCACGTAGCCGCGCCAATTCGCAGTAGACAGAGCTGGAAAGGAAGGGCGTTCTTTCTCCCGCTCTCCTGAGTAGTAGTCCTCCAGGGGGTTTACCAGCAGAGAGTATTCTTTGCCGTCAATACGAATCCTGTCCGCCACTTGCCCGGTGGACCACAATGCGACCGACCCAGAGGAGACGATGAAAGCTGCGCAAGCAAGCCTTTGAATGGAGCCCATTCTGTGCCTCCTTCACATGTCCAAACGGCACAATCCCAGCCGCTGCCCCACCTTCACCGTGCCCTCGGTGCGCAGGGGCGCCCAGTCCCTGGCCTTGGGTCCGCCGATGAGCAGCACCACGGTGCTGCCGAACTCGAAGGTGCCGAGATCATCCCCGGGCACGCAGGGAAGCTGGTTCACGGGAAAACCACCATCCTTGGGCAGCCTGCGGTCTTCCAGCCAGCGATCATCGATGACCACGCCCCCGACGTGGGTGGCGCCCACGCAGACCGCCGCCACGTCGAGGCCCTCGTCTGGGCCCGTGCCCTGGGCCAGCCAGGTGGCCCGACGGTTGCGTTCGTAGAGCCGGGGCACATGGGCGGTGCTGGCATCATTCACGGGCCAGAGTTCGCCCTCCACATGGGCCACGGCGGTGACCTTCCCTTCCAGGGGCACGTGGATGCGGTGGTAGTCCCGGGGGCTGAGGTACAGAGTGAGGTAGTGGCCGCCCTCGAAGCGCCCCGGATCCGGGATGTGTTTGAGCAGCTCGGATACCCGGTAGGGCAGGCCCTTGGCCTGGAGGATGCTGTCCTTCGCGATGGGCCCGGAGGCGATGATCCGTGCGTCCACGGGGCTGTTCACGTAGCCGGAAGCCTGCTCATCCTGGGGCCGCAGGCCGGGCTTGAGGCGCCGGGTGAAGAAGGCCTGAAGGCTGGCGTACTCGCCCAAGGGCTTCTCGGTCTCGGCTAGATCTACGTGATAAGTCCGGGCGAAGCGTCCCAGCACCGTCTCGCGGAGGCCCCGGGGCAGTTCCCGCCCGGCGGCCCAGCCCACGACGGCGGACCCCAATTTCTTGGGGTAGAACCTCAGCAGATGCAGGGAGAATGGCCAGCCAGACATGGTCCCCCAAAGTAGCACGGCCAGGAGCCCAACTCCGAGCAGGAGTAGCCCTCGGCGGCCCCGGGAGGATCTTTTCCAGGTGGAGGCAATCATAGGCGCCACCGATCGCCCGAGAACTTCCAGGGCGTGACGAAAAGCACAAGGGGACCGGTCAGGGGCACACAAACCTCCGGCTCCAGATTAAGGTGGGCTCATCCCCATCGACAGGCTCCGGGTAATTCCATACGAAGCGCTCCGTTATTAGGTTTCCCAACAACCTGTTGATGGATGTCACAGCTGCGTCATTCTACATTTTCTCTTGGCGCCTCGCGCCTCCCAGGGTTTCGCAGTGGGGAGGGTGGCGCGTGAATAGGCTCGGTGCGAATCGGGCTTCGTCGACTCCGACGCATTACGAAACTCAACGATTGGGGGAAGAACCATGAGCAGTGGAACCCATCACGCCGATCTGGACACCCTGGCGGGCCGCATCGAGGCAGCCACGGGCGTCAAGCTGGCCCACTGCTACCAGTGCGGCAAGTGCGCCGCGGGCTGCCCCGTGGGCGACCAGATGGACCTGCCGCCCTGCCAGGTCTTCCGACTCCTGCAACTGGGCTTCCCCGAGCTGGAGGAGAAGGTGCTCCGCAGCGAGGGCATCTGGCTCTGCCTGGCCTGTGAGACATGCAGCTCCCGCTGCCCGCAGGAAGTGGAGATCCCCAAGGTGATGGACTACGTGCGCGGCGAGGCCCTCAAACGCGGCCTGGCCCATCCCAAATCCAAGGACATCCTGGCCTTCCATCGCGCCTTCCTGGATTCCATCAAATACACGGGCCGCCTCTACGAAGTGGGCCTCGTGGCCAACTACAAGGCCCGCAGCCGCCACCTGCTGAAGGACGTGATGCTGGCGCCGAAGATGTACTTCAAAGGCAAGCTGGGTCTCTTCCCGCACCTCATCAAGAACCGCAGCGGCATGAAGACGCTCTTCAAACGCACCATGGGAAAGGGGTGACACCATGCGGATCGGCTACTATCCCGGCTGTTCCCTGCTGGGCTCCTCCAGGGAATTCGATGAATCCACCCGGGCCGTGCTGAAGGCTCTCGACGTGGAACTGGTCGAAGTGCCCGACTGGAACTGCTGCGGCGCCTCCAGCGCCCACGTGCTGAACCACGAGCTCTCCCTGGCCCTGCCCGCCCGCATCCTGGCCCTGGCGGAACAGGCCGGGCTCACCGAAATCCTGGCGCCCTGCGCCGCCTGCTCCAACCGCCTGCTCTCCGCCCAGCAGGAGTTGGCCAAGCATCCCGAGAAGGTGGCCGAGATCGAGAAGGCCATCGACATGCCGTACAAGGGCACGGTGAAGATCGTGAACATCCTGGAGGTGCTGGACCGCCTGAAGGAATCCATCGCCGCCAAGACCGTGAAGCCCTTCACCAAGAAGGTCGCCAGCTACTACGGGTGCCTGCTGGTGCGGCCCGTCCGGGTAGTGGACTTCGACCGCCCCGAGGACCCCCAGAGCCTGGATCTCATGGTGAAGGCCGTGGGCGCCACGCCCGTGGAGTGGCCCTTCAAGACCGAATGCTGCGGTGCCGCCTTCAGCGTGACGCGCACGGATATCGTGGCCAAGCTCAGCGGCAAGCTGGTGAAGGATGCGGCCAAGCGCGGTGCCGAGGCCATCGTGGTGGCCTGCCCCATGTGCCACTCCAACCTGGATCTGCGCCGGGGCGAGATCAACGAATACCTGGGCGAGCCACACAAGATCCCGGCCCTCTTCATCACCCAGGTGATCGGGTTGGCCCTGGGGCTGGCGCCGGAGGCCCTCGGCCTTCAGCGGCACATGGTTCCCCCGGAAGCGGTCCTCGCGGCCGCGCCTGCGAACGCATAAGGAGGGGCGATGTCTCGAATCGGCGTATTCACCTGCCATTGCGGCGAGAACATCGGTGCCACCGTGGACTGCGCCAAGGTCGCGGAGATGTGCAAGTCCGTGCCCGGCGTGGCTCACAGCGTGGACTACAAGTACATGTGCTCCGATCCGGGCCAGCGCATGATGCAAGAGGCCATCAAGGAGCACAACCTGGACGGCGTGGTGGTGGCAGCCTGCTCGCCCCGCATGCACGAGCCCACCTTCCGCCGGGCGGTGAGTGGCGCTGGCGTGAATCCCTACATGTGCGAGATGGCAAACCTGCGCGAGCACTGCTCCTGGGTGCACGAGAAGGGCGAAGCCACCACTCAGAAGGCGGCGGATCTCATCCGCGTGCTGGTGGAGAAGGTCAAGCACAACACGCCCTTGCATCCCATCAAGGTGCCCGTCACCAAAACCGCCATGGTGGTGGGCGGCGGCGTGGCTGGCATCCAGGTGGCCCTGGATATCGCCAACGGCGGCCACAAGGTCATCCTGGTCGAGAAATCCCCGAGCATCGGCGGCCACATGAGCCAGCTCTCGGAGACCTTCCCCACGCTGGATTGCTCCCAATGCATCCTCACTCCCCGCATGGTGGAGGCCGCCCAGCACCCCAACATCACGCTGATGACCTACAGCGAGGTCGAAAAGGTCGACGGCTTCATCGGCAACTTCAAGGTCACGGTTCGCAAGAAGGCCCGCAAGCTCGACGAGAAGCTCTGCACCGGCTGCGGGCTCTGCATCCAGAAGTGCCCCAACAAGAAGATCAGCGACGAGTTCAACGAGGGCCTGGGCACCCGAACCGCCATCTTTGTCCCCTTCCCCCAGGCCGTGCCCAACAAGCCCGTGATCGACACGGTGAACTGCACCTACTTCAAGACCGGCAAGTGCAAGGTCTGCGAGAAGACGTGCCCCACGGGCGCCATCCGCTTCGAGCAGGCGGACGAGCTCGTCACCCTCGAGATCGGCGCCATCGTGCTCGCCACGGGCTTCAAGCTCATGAAGACCGAGGCCTTCCCCGAATACGGCTACGGCAAGCACAAGGACATTATCGACGGCATGCAGTTCGAGCGTCTGGCCTCGGCCTCTGGTCCCACCGCGGGCGTGATGAAGCGCCCCAGCGACGGCAAGGAACCCGAGACCGTGGTGTTCATTGCCTGTTCGGGATCCCGCGACCGCGCCAAGGGCGTGCCCTACTGCTCCAAGATCTGCTGCATGTATACGGCCAAGCACGCCATGCTCTACAAGCACAAGGTGCATAGCGGCAAGGCCTACGTCTTCTACATGGACATCCGCGCCGCGGGCAAGGACTACGACGAATTTGTGCGTCGCGCCATCGAGGAGGATGACGTCAAGTACATCCGCGGCCGTGTCTCCAAGATCTACGAAGAGGACGGCAAGCTCATCGTGAAGGGCGCCGACACGCTCATGGGCGGCGAGCCCGTGGAGATCAAGGCCGACATGGTGGTGCTCGCCACCGCCGTCCAGTCCAATGACAAGAGCGAAGAGTTGGCCCAGACGCTGCACGTGAGCTACGACAGCTACGGTTTCTTCGCTGAGGCCCACCCCAAGCTGCGCCCCGTGGAAACCAATACTGCGGGTATCTTCCTGGCCGGCGCCTGCCAGGCGCCCCGGGATATCCCAGAAACTGTGGCCCAGGCCAGTGGGGCCGCCGCCAAAGTCTGCGGCCTCTTCAGCCAGGACGAACTCACCCGTGAGCCCATCGTGGCGGTGGTCAATCGCCAACCCGCGCCGGTCTTCAGCTACTGCGTGGGCTGCTTCCTGTGCCAGAGCGCCTGCCCCTACCAGGCCATCGAACAGGAGCAGATCACGGCCCGCAATGGCGAGGTCATCAAGACCATCGCCCGCATCAACCCCGGCCTCTGCCAGGGCTGCGGCACCTGCGTCGCCACCTGCCGCACCAAGGCCATCGATCTGCAGGGCTTCAGCAACGAGCAGCTCTTCGCCGAGCTCATGACCCTGTGAACACGGAGGGAACCATGGACGCACAGTTTCAGCCCAAGATCACGGCCTTCGTGTGCAACTGGTGCACTTATGCGGGAGCCGATCTCACCGGCACCAGCCGCATCAAGTACCAGTCCAACGTGCGAGTGCTGCGTGTGCCCTGCACGGGGCGCATCGACTTCATGCTGATCATCAAGGCCTTCCAGCGGGGAGCCGATGGCGTGATCGTATCGGGCTGCCATCCCAACGACTGCCACTACACGTCCGGCAACTACCACGCGAGGCGGCGCTGGATGGTCTTCCAGGAGCTCATGGACACCATGGGCATCGATACGAGCCGAGTCACCTTCTCCTGGGTGAGCGCAGCAGAGGGCGCCAAGTGGGCCCAGCTGGTGAACGAGGTCACCGACACGGTGCGCAAGCTGGGGCCCTATTCCGAATACCAGCAGCTCGCCACCACGGGCATCGAGTAAGGAGGCCCCGATGGAAGCCCTGAAACAAAGAGCCAAGGAACTCCTGCAGAGCGGTGAGGCTAAGGCCGTGCTCGGCTACACCCTCGGCACCGCCGGTGCGCGGCGTCCCCATTTCGCCCGCACGCCCGAACAGGTGGATCGTCTGGTGCTGGATGAAAAATGCACCCAGAACCTGGCCACCTATCTCACGCGCAATGAGACAAAGCGACTGGGCAAGGTGGCCGTGGTGGCTCTGCCCTGCACCCAGCGGTCCCTGCTGCAACTCATCGCGGAGCGGCAGCTTCGCGATGACGCCGTCTGCCTCCTGGCCGTGGATCGCGGCGAAGTGAAGCTCCTGGAGAGCGGCGTGGCCGTGGAGGAGCACCTCGCGCTTTCGGCCGAGGCCATGGACCCTCGGGACAAGGCCCTGATGGAAAAACTCGCCGCCATGCCCCGCGCCGAACGCTGGGCCTTCTGGCAGAAAGAGCTGTCCCGCTGCGTGAAGTGCTACGCCTGCCGCAACAGCTGCCCCATGTGCTACTGCGAACACTGCACCATGGACTGCAATCGTCCCCAGTGGGTGCCCGTGGCCAGTCATGCCCTGGGCAACCTGGAGTACCACATGGTGCGCGCCATGCACCTGGCCGGGCGCTGCGTCGAATGCGGCGAGTGCGGCCGAGCCTGCCCCGTGGGCATCCCGGTGCACCTCCTTACCTTCACGACGGAAGAAAGCACCGCGCGGCAGTTCGGCCAGCGGGCGGGACGCAGCGCCAAGCTGGACTACGCGCTCTCCACCTTCAAGCCCGACGACAAAGAGACCTTCATCCGGTAGGCGGCCATGGCAGATACCTTCAAGCTCACTCACGATGCGCTGGACGGCCTCTTCGCCGCCCTCCGCCAGGATGGCCGCCGGGTGCTGGCGCCTGTGGACACGGATGGCCGCACCGAACTCAACGAAGTGGATGGCCCAAAGCAGGTGGCCAAGGACTACCTCCAGACCATCCTCTCGGCCAAGGAGACCGTCTTCCCCAAGGTGGAGCGCCTGCTCTCCTACACCACCGCCCCCGGGCAGGTGGAGCTGCGGGATGCCGAGCCCCGCGCCCGGCCGACGGTGCTCTTCGGGATTCGCCCCTGCGAGGCCAAGGCCTTTGCGGCCCTCGATGCGGTCTTCAACTGGGACAGCCGCGACACGTTCTTCAACGCCCGCATCGAGAAGCTCGCCGTCATCGGCATGACCTGCACCCGGGCCGACGAGGCCTGCTTCTGCGCCTCCGTGGGGGGCGGCCCCGCCGACACGGCCGGCAGCGATATCCTGCTGACTCCCATCGAGGGCGGCTACCTGGCCGAAGTGCTCACCGAGAAGGGCCGGGCCATCCAGGCGCTGATGCCTGGCGCTTTCACGCCGGGAAATGGAACGGACAAGGATGCCATCGCCGCGAAGGTCGAGAAGGCCTTCGACCAGCCGGGGCTCACCGCCAAGCTTCCCGGCATGTTCGAGAGCGAGCTCTGGGAAGTCCAGGCTCTGCGCTGCATCGGCTGCGGCGCCTGCGCCTACGTCTGCCCCACCTGCGTCTGCTTCGATATCCAGGAAGAGGCCGACCCCAAGCAGGGCCAGCGCCTCCGCTGCTGGGACTCCTGCGGGTTCTCGATGTTCACGCTCCATGCATCGGGCCACAACCCCCGGGAGACTCAGGGCGCCCGCTGGCGCCAGCGCGTCTACCACAAGTTCAGCACCTACCCTGAGCGTTACCAGATGCTCGGCTGCGTAGGCTGCGGCAAGTGCACCCGCGCCTGCCCCGTGGACATGAACCTGCGGGAACACCTCGTCGAAGCGGCGAACGTCTAGAACAAAAAGAAGATTTTCCGCGGATGAACACAGATGGACACGGATAAAGACATCCAATGTCTAATTCACCTCAAGGTCCAATCAAAGCCTCTACGGGTATTCATCTACCATCCGTGTGAATCCGTGTTCATCCGTGGACTTGGTTTTCTTTCCTTGCGGTGACGAAATGAGCGAACAGAACATCTACCTGCCCTACCTGATGCGGATCGCCAAGATCACGGAGGAGGCTCCCGCCGTCAAGACCTTCCGGCTCGAATTCGTGGACGAGGCCGCGGCCCAGGCCTTCGATTTCAAGACGGGCCAGTTCGGCCTGTACAGCGCCTTCGGCGAGGGTGAGTCCACCTTCTGCATCGCCTCCAGTCCCACCCGCAAGGGCTACATCGAATGCACATTCCGAGAAGTGGGACGGGTCACGGCCTCGTTGGCGGACAAGGAAGTGGGCGATATCGTGGGTTTCCGCGGCCCCTACGGCAACGTGTTCCCCTTGGAGGACTGGAAGGGCAAGAACCTGGTCTTCGTGGCGGGCGGCATCGCGCTGCCGCCCCTGCGCAGCGTCATCTGGAACTGTCTGGATCTCCGCGACTGGTTCAAGGACATCACTGTGGTCTACGGGGCCCGCAGCGTGGCCGATCTCGTCTATAAGCACGAGCTGAAGGAGTGGCAGGCGCGCCCGGACATCAAGCTCGTCACCACCGTGGACCCCGGCGGCGAGACGCCGGACTGGACCGGCAAGGTGGGCTTCGTGCCGCCGGTGGTGGAGCAGCTCGGACTCTCGGCGGAGAATACCGTGGCCATCGTCTGCGGACCTCCCATCATGATCAAGCTCACACTGCCGGTCTTCGAGAAGCTCGGCTTCCCGCCCGAGGCGATCTACACGACCCTGGAGAACCGCATGAAATGCGGCCTGGGCAAGTGCGGACGCTGCAACACGGGCACCAGCTACGTATGCAAGGACGGCCCGGTCTACACTCTGGCCCAGCTCAACCAGCTGCCCGCGGAATACTGATCGCGCGCTCTGGACCGACTTGGCTGCGCATGGAAGGATACCCATGATGAAACCACCTATCCAGCGCCCGTCTATGCTGCCATCGCGAAAGCCTGGCCTATCCCCCTGCTCCCGGCTGCCGCTCCTGGGCCTGATGCTCGGTCTGGGGAGCTCTCCGACGTGGGCTGCGACTCCCGCGACCCACGGATCGGCCCCCGAAATCGGCTCCCTGGTGCTGTGGTCCCTGCCCTTCGTCGCAATCCTCCTGTGCATCGCCCTGCTGCCCCTGATCCCTGCCACGGCCCACTGGTGGGAACACAACCGCAGCAAGCTGATCGTGTCGGGCTCCCTGGCTCTCCTGGTCTGCGGGTACTACCTGTTCCGCCACGTGGGCTTCCACTCGGAGCCGGGCCTGCCTGCGGTGGGCACCCTCCTCAGCCACTCCGTGCTCGGCGACTACATCCCCTTCATCGTGCTGCTCTTCAGCCTCTACACCATCAGCGGCGGCATCCGCCTGACCGGTGACGTGCCGGCCCACCCCATCACCAATGTGACGATCCTGTTCATTGGCGCCATGCTGGCCAGTTTCATCGGCACCACCGGGGCCTCCATGGTGCTGATCCGCCCCCTGCTCCAGATCAACAGCGAGCGCAAATACGTCAAGCACACCGTGATCTTCTTCATTTTCCTGGTGAGCAATGTGGGCGGTTCCCTGCTGCCTGTGGGCGATCCCCCGCTCTTCCTGGGCTACCTCAAGGGCGTGCCCTTCCTTTGGACCCTCCAACTTTGGCCCGTCTGGCTGACCTGCGTGGGCATCCTGCTGGCCCTCTACTGGTTCCTGGACTCCTACTTCCACAAGAAGGAAGACCAGGCCTCGCTGAAACTCGACGAAACCACCCTCGAGCCCCTGCGGTTGCAGGGCAAGGTCAACATGCTGCTGCTCGCCGGTGTGGTTGTTGCCGTGGGCATCCTGGTACCCGGCCGCCCCTTCCCTGGCACGTCCTTCGTGATCCCGAACTACTTGCGTGAGGTCGTCCAGCTCGCCCTCTGCGGCCTCTCCATGCTGCTCACGTCCAAGCAGATCCGCACGGACAACCAGTTCAACTTCACCGCCATCGGCGAAGTGGCATGCCTCTTCATCGGTATCTTCATAACCATGCAGGTGCCCATCGAGCTGCTGCACATCAAGGGGCCGGAACTCGGCCTCGCCTCGCCCGCCCACTTCTTCTGGGCCTCGGGTTCGCTCTCCAGCTTCCTGGACAACGCCCCGACCTATGTGGTGTTCTTCGAGACCGCCAAGACCCTGCCCCTGGTTCCCGGCGCCGAGATGCTGCAGTTGCCCGGGGGTGGCCTGATCTCTGTGCCCCTGCTCAAGGCCATCGCCCTGGGCTCGGTCTTCATGGGCGCCAACACCTACATCGGCAACGGCCCCAACTTCCTGGTGAAGAGCATCGCCGAGGACCGGGGCGTCAAGATGCCCTCCTTCTTCGGCTACATGGCCTGGAGCGGCGCGATCCTGATCCCGACCTTCATCTTGATTACCTTCCTCTTCTTCCGCTGAAGCGGCTGTGCCGGATTTCGGCCTCCCAGTTGATATGAAGCCATGAATCACCCCCGGCGCGGCCATGGCCGCGCCGCGTTATTTCCGGCATCATGATTCCAACGGAACCCACCATGGCCCAAACGATCCAAGCTCCCCCTCTTCAGGCTCTGCTTCACGAATGCCGCAAGGTGATCGTGGGGCAGCCCCACCTACTCAATCGGCTGGTGATCGCCCTGCTCTGTCGGGGCCATGTGCTGCTGGAGGGCCTGCCGGGCCTGGCCAAGACGCGCACCATCAAGACCCTGGCCGCCGCCAGCCACATGGATTTCCGCCGCATCCAGTTCACGCCGGATCTATTGCCTTCCGATGTGGTGGGCACCCTGGTCTTCGATCCCCGCAACCTCACCTTCACGCCCAAGAAGGGCCCCATCTTCGCCAACCTGCTGTTGGCCGACGAGATCAACCGTGCCCCCAGCAAGGTGCAGGCGGCGCTCCTGGAGGCCATGGAAGAGCGCCAGGTAACCCTCGGCGAAGAGAGCTTCAAGCTGCCGGACCCCTTCCTGGTGCTGGCCACCCAGAATCCGCTGGAGCAGGAAGGCACCTTTCCCCTGCCGGAAGCCCAGATGGATCGCTTCCTCTTCAAGCTGAAGATCGACTACCCCTCCCAGAGCGACGAAGTGGAAGTGCTGCGCCGGGCCGATGGACACGAGGAAGCCGTGCTGCCGGTGATGGACGATGCCACCGTACAGCAGGGCGCCCGCTTGGCTTCCCAGGTACGCCTGGACGATGCCATCCGCGACTACATCGTGCGCCTGGTGCAGGCCACCCGCCCCGGCCACGGCAAGGCATGGAAGGGTCGCGAGCTGCTACGCTGCGGCGCGAGCCCCCGGGCCTCCCTGGCCCTCCAGAATGCCTCCAAGGCCCTGGCCCTGATCTCCAGCCGGGATCACGTGCTGCCCGATGATGTGGTGAACCTGGCCCCCGACGTGCTGCGCCACCGCCTGCTGCTCACCTACGAGAGCGAGGCTGACGGCGTAACCACCGATGAGGTCATCCGCGCCCTGCTGGGAGCCGTGGCTCGACCTTAGGTTCTCCCGCGCTGCGGGAGGGAGGGCCCCCGAAAGGGGGCCTCGTTCTACGTACAGGAACCCCGAAAATTTATAAACAAATCTTGCACTCCGTGCTTGGGATGCCCAATATGAATGAATTCCAGCACGTGTTTCAGGATTTTTTCATTCGCCCTCTGAGGGCCTGAGTGGGAGGGACCATGAACAAACTCGTCTCCATCGTCGTCACCGTGAGCGACGGAGCCAAGCAGCGCACCTTCGATGTGGATCTCGAGAAGGCCTGCTGCCTCTTCTGGAACCAAGAGGGCTGGGATGTCCTGGCGGACTTCTACAAGGACGTGAAGAAGGACCCCAAGAAGGAGAAGGAAGTCCGGGATCGCAAGTGCCCCAAGGCCAAGCCCCGGAAGGAAGCCACCCGCCTCGATGAAGAACCCGGAGGCGGGCCCGTCATCGCGCTCAAGACCACGACATGCCTCCCAACTGAGTGGCCCTAAGACTCAGGGCCGACCGAGTTCCTGCGCCCAACGCCTGAGGTTGGCATCCAGGGCTAGCGCCTTGGCCCAGGCCTCCCGGGCGCGGGACTCGGCATCGGCCTGACCCCGCCTGACCCGCGCCTGCTCCACCACGGCGATCCAGAGCCAGGCCTCAGCCCGCAACGGATCCTGAGCCAATGCCCCCCGCGCGGCCTGCACGGCCTGAAACCCATCCGCGGCACTTCCCGAGTGGAGGAAGGCCCGAGCCCTAACCTCAGCCCATCCCACGTGGCCCATGGCCACGGTCTCCGGGAGCCTGGCGGCCTCGCGAAAGGCAGCCTCGGCCCGGCCCCACTCCGTGGTGGGGTTATCCCCAGATGCCAAGCGCTGGCGGCCCCGCAAGAGCGCCAACCGTCCCCGAAGGTACCTTGAATGAGCTTGCTCGGAGGAGCGGTCGCCCCCGCGATCCAGATCCGCCTCCGCCTCGGCCAGGAGGGCACTGGGATCCAGGCCGCGCTCGAGACGGCTCTGGGCATGATCAATCGACGCGCCTGCCGCCACCGTCAAGGCCGCCTTCATGTTCGAATTGGCCCGGTAGGCCTCCAGGTAGCCTTCCCTGGCCAACTGGAAATCCTCCTCGCCCCCTCCCTCCACCGCTAGGAGGTATTCCCCCCGGATGAGGTGGGCATCCCCCTTGGTCCATCCGAAGTTTGCGAGTCCAAGCCCCCTGGCCTCGGCGGCGGCCACGGCCTCCAGGGCCGCCGCCACCGAGGGCCTGGGATCCAGGCCGTGGCCCCGCTCGAATTCCGCCCGCTCCACCCAGAGGGCGGCCAGCCCGCGGTAACACCCGAGCAGATCCGGAAAGCGGTTCCGCAGAGCCAGTGCCTGCGTTAATCCCTCCTCGAAGCTGGCCCAGGGAGGAATGCCTGAATTGATCTCCCGGGTCATCTTCCGCATGCAGGCGCTGGCAATGAGAGAGCCGAAAGTCGGATCCTGGGGGAAGCGCCGCTGGGCACTCCGGGCCAGGTCCAGGGCCTCCTGGAAATGCGCCATGGGGACACCTTCGGCTTGCCGAAGACGGCCTGCGATCAACAGAAGCGTCGCCCGGAGGGCGAGCACGGCGGGGTTCTCGGGCTCTCGGGCCACCGCCTCCCGGGACAAGTCCAGGGCCTCGTTGAGGGTGGCTCTCGTGGTGGAATCTCCGGGTGGACGCAATTCGGCCCAGGCCCCGATGGCCCGGGCCAAGAGGGCCTGGGCCTCGCCGCCCTCCGGGCGCAGGAGCCGCGCC
>JAYREN010000013.1:0-32071 GCA_041908845.1 Holophaga sp.
GTCATGCCGAAGGCCGCGATCACGGTACCCAGGCCCGCAGTCTGGATCGTCACCAGACTCACGATGCCGATGATCACGCCGCTGGTGAAGGTGAACACGCCGTAGGCGACCTTGTTGAGGGGTTTGCGCCGACTCACGGCATTCGCCCAGAGCAGGGCCCCGAACTGGGCGATGAAGAGCGCCCACGGGAAGAATCGGCCCGTAATGGGCAGCAGGGCCGAGGCAATGAACGGAGAGGCCACGGCCCCCACACCCGCCACCAGGAACCCGCCCATCAGCCAGAGGTACACACTGCGAAGGAAGGCCACGCGGTCCTCGACGCTGGAGCGTCCTGGGAGGGCCGTACCTTCAAACTTGTAGTTCATTTCAACCTCGAGCGCCCGTTTCGGGCGAACCTTCATCCTACCATCCGCGTGCCCGTTGCCCGCCCGGTGGGCGCGGGGGCAGACTGGTCCTGACTCCAATGGCGTCCGCGCCCGGAAGGTTCCCCGTGACTCTCCCTCCCATCCCAGCTCCCTGGCGACTGCGACTGGAAACAGCCGAGGAGGCCCGGCGCCTGCAAGGCCGCGAACGGAGCATCCTTCAGCCCACGGGCCTCGACTTCTGCTCCAACGACTACCTGGGCCTGAGCCGCGACCCTCGACTGGCGGAGGCCGCCGCCAGGGCCGCCCGGGACTTCGGCTCGGGGTCGGGGGCCGCCCGTCTGCTGCGGGGAACGACTCCCTTGCACGACGACCTGGAGCGCGCTCTGGCGGCCTGGAAAGGCGCCGAGAGCTGCCTCCTCTTCAACGCCGGCTACCAGTGCAACGCCACGGTGGTTCCCGCCCTGGCGGGTTCCGGCGATGGGGTGTTCTCCGATGCCCTCAACCACGCCTCTCTGGTGGACGGCTGCCGCATGGCCAAGGCCCAGGGCGCCCACCTGGGCATCTTCCGCCACGGCGATCTCGATGACCTGGAAGGCCAGCTCCGGGCCTGGCGCGCCCAGGCCTCGGGCACGGCCCTGGTGCTCACGGACGCCATCTTCAGCATGGATGGGGATGCCGCCGACCTAATGGGACTCGTCGCTCTCTGCGAACGCTACGAGGCCCTGCTCCTGGTGGACGAGGCCCATGCCAGCGGGCTGCTGGGTGCCACCGGCGCAGGTCTGGCGGAAGCCCAAGGAATGAAGGGGCGCATCCCTCTCCTCATGGGAACCCTGGGCAAGGCCCTGGGTTCCTTTGGGGCCTTCGTGGCTTGCGAGGCGACCCTTCGGGACCACCTGATCAATACCTGCCGAGGCTTCATCTTCTCCACCGCCCTGCCCCCACCCTGCCTCGGAGCCTCCCTGGAGGCGGTGCACATCGCCCAGTCCGAGCCCTGGCGACGAACCAAGGCCCTGGCCCATGCGGAGCGGTTCCGCAGAGCCCTCGGTCTTGCCTTCCAGCCCTCCGCAATCGTCCCCGTGCTCGTGGGCGAGGACGCCGCCGCCGTCCGGAAGGCCGAAGCCCTTCAGGCCAGGGGTTTCGATGTGCGCGCCGTGCGCCCCCCCACAGTGCCCGAGGGCAGTGCCCGCCTGAGGATCACCACCGGCGCCCATCTCGAGGAAACCCAGGTGGATGCATTGATCGAAGCCTTGCAGGAGATCCTTTGAGCCTCGCTTCGCTTCCCTCCCCCCTCTGGGTGCTCGGCACCGACACCAGCGTTGGCAAGACCCACGTGGCCGCACGCATCGCCCGAGCCTGGGCCGACCTCGGCGCGGTGGTCTACCGCAAGCCCTTCCAGACCGGCGTGGAAACCGCCGAGGATGCCGCCGCCGATGCGCCCATGGTGCACGGCCCCAACATCACCGTGGAGACGGGAGTGGTGCTGCGGGCGCCCCTCTCGCCCCTAGCCGCCGCCGAACGGGAGGGCCGGGAGCTGGATCTGGCGGCCCTGGCCGCCTGGACCACCCGCCCAGTGCCCCCGGGCGCGAGGCTCCTGCTGGAGCCCGCGGGCGGGGTGATGGTGCCCTTGGGCTCTCATGCCCACTTCCTGGCCTGGGCCACGGACCTGAAGGTCCCCGCCGTCGTGGTGGCCCGAGGCGGACTGGGCACCCTGAACCACGTGCTGCTCACCTGCGAGGCCCTGATGCTGCGGGGCTGGATCATCCCCGCCGTGATTCTGAATCCCGGCCTGGATCAATCCTGGGAAGCCGCCCGCACCAATGCCGAGCTGCTGCGGCGCTTCCTGCCCGTGCCGATCTGGATCCTGGAGTGATGAGATGAGCCTGCTTCCCACCGAATGGCCCGAGCGCGTCGCCTTTGACCGCGCCCATGTCTGGCACCCCTTCACCCAGGAGAAGGAGATGGTCGCCACGCCTCCGGTACCGGTCATCGGCGCCGAGGGTGTGGACTACCTGTTGGCGGATGGGCGCCGAGTCCTGGATGGGATTTCCAGCTGGTGGTGCAATGTCCACGGTCACGGGCACCCGCGCCTGGTGGGCGCCCTGGAGCGCCAGGGAGGGCGGCTGGATCATGTAATGTTCGCGGGCTTCACCCACGAGCCCGCCCTGGAGCTGGTGGCGCGGCTTCGCCCGCGGCTGCCTGTGAATCTCACCCGGGCCTTCTTCACCGACAACGGCTCCACCGCCGTGGAGGTGGCGCTGAAAATGGCTTTCCAGGCCCAGCTCCAAAAGGGCCAAAAGCAGCGAGTGCGCTTTGGGGCCCTGCGCAACGGCTACCACGGCGACACGCTGGGGGCTGTGGGCGTGGGCGAGCTGGACAACTGGCTCACCGGGATCTTCAAACCTCTGCTCCTGGCCTGCGACCGCCTGGAGGTGCCGGAGGATCCCCGACGGGAGCTGAACCCGGATCTGCAAGGCTGGGCCGATCGCCTAGAAGCCGCCCGAGGAGCCATCCAGGATTTCTTTCAGGCTCAGGGCGGACGTCTGGCGGCCTTCATCGCCGAACCCCTGGTGCAGGGCGCCGGGGGTATGCGCTTCTGGCCACCGGAACTGCTCCAGGAGATCCGCCTCCAATGCGATCGCCATGGTGTGTATCTGATCTTGGATGAAGTCATGACGGGCTTCGGTCGCACGGGAACCTTCCTGGCCTTGGACCAGTGCGAGGTGGCACCGGACTTCCTCTGCCTCTCCAAGGGCCTCACCAACGGCATGCTGCCGCTGGCCCTCACCTGGACCACGGAGGAGGTCTACGGGCAGTTCTGGGGCGAAATCGCCGAGGGCCGGACCTTCTTCCACGGCCATACCTTCACCGCCAATCCCATGGCCTGCGCCGTAGCCAACGCCAGCCTGGGCCTTTTCGACGACGAGCCCGTGCTGGCCCGGAGCCTGGAACTCGCCAAGGCGCTGCGCGAAGCATGGGAGGGACTGGCAAAACAACCCTCCATCCGGCGGGCCCGCACCCTGGGGCCCATCGCTGCGGCCCAGATCGTGGACCCCGCCACGGGGCAGCCCCACCCCTCCGAACTGCGCTTCGGCTGGCACTTCCACCGCAAGGCCCTGGACCACGGCCTGCTGGTGCGGCCCATGGGCGACTGCCTTTACTTGATGCCGCCCCTGGCCACGCACCCTGAGCGGATGCGGGAAGCCGTGGCGACCCTGGCCAAACTCCTGGACTGAGCCCCCCAAAAAACGCCCCGGTCGCACCGGGGCGTTTTCCGAAGGAGAGCTCGATGCCTAGAAGGCGACCATGAGGGAGGCCACTAGGCTGTTGCCACCTTGCTCGCCGATCTGCCCGACACGCGGGGTGAGGAAATTCTTGCTGCGCATTATGTAGTCCAGCTTCACCTTGCCCAGAAGGGACTTGGCGGGGACGAACAGGTAGTTGTAACCAAGGGTGATCTCGGTGAACTTGGGGCTGTAGTCTGCGTTGCGACTCACGCCTGCCGCGCTCTCTTTGTATGGGTTGTAGGTGGTGTACCAGTCGTCGCCGGCGTTGTAGTTCAGCACGTCGTAGCGCGCCAGGAACCAGTGCCTGCCCATCTTGTAGGCGCCCGTGACAGCGTAGCCCAGGTACTTCTGGTCCAGGTGCTCGCGGGTCGGCGCGGTGGCTGCGGCGGTGTTCACGAAAAGCGTCGGGAAGCGGCGCCCGATCAGGCCTGTGGCCAATTCGAAGTCCGCATGCCACGAGGCATTGTCAAATGCGTAGTAGGCCCCCAGAAGGGTGGTCTTGTCCTTGTTGTCCCGAATCTCCGCTGCGCTGGGGGCCCCGGGTCCCCAGCCTGCGAGCTGGAGAATGGTGGGAGTCACTGCCGTAGAATCCTTCAGATTCGTCCCGCCCTGACGATAGTAGGCGCCGAACTTGTGCTCGGGGCCGTAGGCACCCTCGAATCGCGCCGTCCAATCCTTCTGGGCATTGCTGTCGTTGTTTTTGCCACCGCTGCCATCATCGGTAGTGCCATTGGAAACGGCCAGGTTCAGCTTGGCCAGCAAGCCCTTGGGATCCCCAAGGGTATAGCTGACCCAGATGCCACGATCGCGTTTGTCGCCAAAGACGCGGTTGAGCTGGTTGCGGTCGAAGAAAAGGATGTCCTTGGCGCCCACGATGGTGGCCTCGTACGTGGTCGGCATCTTGAACTGACCGGCCTTCACCGTGAAACCGTGGCCTGGAGTCCAGGTGATGACTGCATCCTGGAGAACGTTATTCCCCACGGTGGATGTGGAGTTGTTGGGATCGAACATCACATTCCAGCTGATCTCGTCCGTCACCTTCCCGCTCAGGTAGATTTCGGCCCGCTTGAGGGCGAAGGTGTTCTCCTGGAAGCGGCCGCTGCTGAGCCCCTCGTAGTAAGCCGAGGCAGGAACCTTGGCAGCGCCGTTGTTCCGGAGGTTGTCATCCATCATCTGTGTGTACCAGAGCTCGACCAGGGCATTCAATTTCACATCCTGGGCCTGGGCGAAGGCTCCAGAGACTCCCAGCGCGGTTAACAGCGCAAGTCGATACGGCTTCATGGTGACTCCTTATCTTAGGTGGGACAGACCCGGCTTGGTTTATCGGGTCTTCTGGATCCCGGGGTGAAAAGTGACTTGGTCATTCTGATTCGACCCGCAGGGTTGCGAGGCGATATAGCTCCGAAGCACCCCGGCCCAGGTGGCGGCTGAGGGGCTTCACAGCCTCCCGCAGAGTCATGCCGCCCTCCCGGGCCGCATCGAGGTAGCGCCAGACCCACTCCGGGAGTTCCTCGCCCTCGAGCACCGTCGCGGCCACATCCACCACCCGTTTGGCCGCAGCCCCGGCGATCACCAGCACCATCTCTCCGCGGTGCTCGGTGCCCAGGTGCGCCTTGACCTCGGCGGGAACGCCCCGGTACCAGCTCTCGTGGAGCTTGGTGAGCTCCCGACCCAGGGCGATCTCGCGGTCCGGCAGGATCTCCGCCATCTCGGCCAGGGCCTCGTGGATGCGATGGGGCGTCTCGAAGACCACCGTGGTCTCTTCGCGCCCGGCGAGTTTCTGGAGAAAAGTCCGGCGGGGTTCGCTGCGGCTGGGAAGGTAGCCCAGAAAGCTGAAGGCGTGGTTGGGCAGACCCGAGGCCACCACGGCCAGGGTCACGGCCGAGGGGCCAGGCAGCACGGTGATCTTGATGCCAGCCTCCCGCGCCAGCCGCGCCAATTCAAACCCGGGGTCATTGACTCCGGGCATGCCTGCGTCCGAACAGTAGGCCACGGTGCGGCCTTCGGCCAGAGCCTGGGCCACGGCATCCACCGAGATTTCCGGGGCGTGATCGTCGAAGCGCACCAGGGGCTTGTCGATCTCCAGATGCTTCAGCAGCCCCCCGGTGCGGCGAGTATCTTCGCAGGCCACCAGATCGGCACCCTGCAGGGCCTCGATGGCCCGCTGGGTGAGATCGCCGAGGTTGCCGATGGGCGTCGGCACCAGGATGAGATGTCCGGCCACAGTGTTTCCTCCACTTCCATTTAACACATAAAACCAAGGGCGCCGAGGCGCCCCCTGGTTTCAATAACCCTCGCCCTCGGGGGCCGCCTTCACTTTGCCCCGATGAATATGAAAGAGGTACGCGAAGTAGACGAGCACGATGGGGAAGCCGATGAACCACCACACCAGCCCCGAACGCAGGCCATGGGGATCCACACTGGCGTTGAGGGCCGTGAGCGACCAGGCCGGATCCAGGGTGGAGCGCAGCATCACGGGGAACACGCAGGCCGCCGTGGTGGCCAGGATCCCAAGGATGAAGGTCCCGGAACCCAGAAAGGCCAGGAGGTAACGCCGCCGTGCCAGCCCCAGGAAGACCAGTACCAGGCCCGCCAGGTAGACCCCGAAGAAGAGCCAGGCCAGGGGCGCCTTGGGAAAGGCCTGGAAGAGGGCCGGATTCACCGTGCGGGTGGCCAGGGTCGTGACCACCCAGAGGATGAGCGCCAGGATCCACAGGGGCTTGGCCCTGCTCACCGCTCGATCATGCACGGGTCCTTCGGTCTTCCAGGCCAGGAACAGGGCGCCATGGGCCGCGATCACCACCAGGGCGAAGACGCCCACTAACACAGTGTACCAGTCCAGGACTCCCACCGGATTGGAGGTGGCGAAGTGGGTGAAGAGCGGGATGTTGAACTCTCCCTGGGCATTCACGGGCACCCCGCGAATGACGTTGCCCAGCGCCGCGCCCAACAGGACAGGCAACAGGGTGCTACTTAAGGCGAAGGTGCCATCCCAGAAGGCGCGCCACATCGTGTCCTGCACATGGCTGCGGAACTCGATGGAGATGCCCCTAAGGAGCAGGGTCCACACCACGAGGAACATCGCCAGGTAGAACCCGGAGAAGCCCGAGGCCAGCACCTTGGGGAAGGCCAGGAAGAGCGCGCCGCCGCCCGCCAGCAGCCACACCTCGTTGCCGTCCCAGAGGGGACCAATGGCGCCCAGCACCTCCCGGCGCTCCTCATTGGTCTTCGCCACGAAGAGATGCAGAATGCCCGCACCGAAATCGAAGCCGTCCATCACCACATAGATGGCGACCATAACGGAGACCAGCCAAAACCACAGTTCATGCATGGCAGGCCTCCATGGTGGTTAACGTGTTTTCAATCATTGGGGTCTCGCGTATTCCCGCAGGGGATACCGAGAAGACGGAGACGAGCCAGAACCAAAGTTCATGCATGTGGATCCCCTCAGTGCTTGGACGCGACGGGGCCGTGGGCAATCTCGCGGCCGATCAGAAAGAAGAAGAGGATGCCCAACACGAAATAGAGCCCTGCGAACCCGAGCGTCGTGAACACGGTCTGCCCGGGATGAACCAGCCCGCTGATCCCGCTGGTGGTTCGGAAGAGGCCGTAGACGAGCCAGGGCTGACGGCCCAGCTCCGCCACCATCCAGCCCGCGGTATTGGCGATGTAGGGGAAGGGGAAGGCCAGCATGAGCATCCACAGCAGCCAACGGTTGCCTTCGAGGCGCTTGCGCCAGATGTAGAGGGCCGCAAGCCCCATGAGCGCAATGAACAGTGTCCCAAGCCCCACCATGATGTGGAAGCCGTAGTAGAGCATTTCGATGCTGGTGGGCCACTGGTCCACGGGAAATTCGTTCAGCCCCTTCACGTTGCTGGAGAAAGATCCATAGGCGATGAAGCTGAGCACTCCCGGCATGCGAATGGGGTTGTCCAGCTTGCGTTCCTGTACGTTGGGTTGGCCGATGAAATTCATGGCCGCGTAGGGACCACTTTCGAAGCGCCCCTCCATGGCCGCCAGGGCCACGGGCTGATGCTTGGCCACCAGCTTGCCCTGCAGGTCACCGGTGGGGAAGGCTACCAGCAGGGCCGAGACCAGCCCCGCGAAGACGCCCACCTTGAGGTTGCGTCGGGCGTGATCCAGGTGGATGCCCTTGAGGGTCCAGTAGGCCCCCACGGCCGCGACCACGAAAGAGGCCGTCACCACGGCGCCGATCATGTTGTGGGCGTACTGCACATGGGCCCAGGGATTCAAGACAAAGGTCCAGAAACTGGCCAGCTGGAGGGTACCGTCGGCGCCCACGGTGTAGCCCACGGGATGCTGCATGAAGGCGTTGGTGGCGATGATGAAGTAGCCCGAGAGCCAACTCCCCGCGAAGAGCGCCACGGCGGCCCAGAAGTGGCGCTTCGGCCCGATCTTCTTCTCCCCCCAGATCAGCAGGCCCAGGAAGGTGCTTTCCAGGAAGAACGCGAACATGCCTTCCATGGCCAGCGTCTGCCCGATGATGCCCCCGGAGAACCGACTGAAGGAGGCCCAGTTGGTGCCGAACTGGAATTCGAGAGGAATGCCCGTCACCACACCCACCGCGAAGTTGATGCCGAAGATGCGGATCCAGAAACGTGCGAGATCGTTGTAGGTCTCGTCCCCCGAGCGCCGCGCCATCACCTTGAGGATGACGATGAGCAGAGCCAACCCCATCGTTAGCTGGGGAAAGAGATAGTGGTAGGACGCCGTGAAGGCGAACTGGAGCCGGTGCCAGAAGACAGGATCACCCATGGGAACTCCTGAAAAACAAGGTGGTGTCGGGAGCATAACAGACGAGGGGCAGAGGCCCCACGGGCTGCGTCATTGGTGCGATGCCTGCCTTGCTGGCCATGTTCCCAAGAGACTACATCTCAGGGATCCCGCCGCTTCCCTGGCGATGATGAACAATGCGCTGGGGCAAGGGGATCACGATACCCGCCTCCCGCAGGGCCATTAGATAGCGGCGCCGCAGCTCCCGGGCCACCTCCCACTGCTTGCCCGGCGCGACCTTGGTGAGGGTGCGCAGGAGGATGCCATTCTGGCCAATGGCCTCCACGCCCAGGACCTGGGTGGGCTCCAACACGCGCTCCGGCCAAACTGCGGCCAACTCGCTCCCGACCCTGGTGAGCAGCGCCATCACAGCATCGATATCGGCCTCGAAGGCCACCTCGATATCCACCTGGGCCCGGGCGAAATCCTTGGAGAGCACCACCACCTGGGTGATGGTGCCGTTGGGCAGGTAGTGGGCCTTGCCCTCCGAATCCCGGATCTGGGTAACCCGCAGCGTCATGCGTTCCACGGTACCCGTGTGGCCATTGTCCACGCTGATGATGTCCCCGACGCCGAACTGGTTCTCCATGAGCAGGAAGAAGCCCGCGATCCAGTCCTTCACCAAGCTCTGGGCACCGAAACCAAGGGCCACACCCGCGATGCCCGCGCCCGCAATCAGCGGCCCGACGTTGACCCCGAATTCCTGAAGGGTACTGAGCACGAAGAAGGCCCCGACAAGAACCCATGCCACGTAGTTCAACACCGAGGCCAGGGTTTCCGCTCGGCGCTCGGCCTCCGTCGTCACATCAGCATTGCCATCATCCACCGCCTTGCGCACCGCCCGGCTGATGAGCCGGACCGCCCAAAGCAGCACGAAACAAGTGAGCAGCACCAGACCCAGCCGCTGCAGCTTGGCCCAGCCCACCTTTCCCATCCACTCCGCAAAGGATTCGAATCGGGTCGCGAACATGATTCCCACAGACACCTCGTCAATCACGAAGAACGCGGCCGAAGCCGCGTTCTTCGCAGGAGTGATTGTAGCTCGAACACCTAGATGACAGGCCCGCCCACGGGCAGTACATCCCGACCAAAGAGATCCAGGAAGATCACATGGGCCATCATGTAGAGGGCGCTAAGGGCGCAGAGAATGAGTTCCACGCCCGCCACCTTGGTCATGGCCGGGAAGCCGAAATGGGCCAGATCCAGCAGGATGAAGCCCACCAGCAGCAGCGAGAAGGTGACGAACATGGCCTTGTGCACCTTCATACTGGCCACCCACAGGATGAGAGTGAAGAGCGTGAAGGCCACAAGGAAGTAGCCCACATCGGTGGTGCTGCTCTCGAAAATCTTGTAGCGGTTGCCCACCAGAATGACGGCGAAGGAAATCCAGAAGGCACCGTACCCCGTGAAGGCGCAGAACCCAAAGTTGTTGCCCATCTTCTGTTCCTGGAACCCCGCCACGAGCTGGGCCAGGCCGCCGAAGACCACCGCCAGCGCGAATACCGGCCCGATGCCGCAGAGCCCGAGGTTGTGGAACTGAAGCACGAGGGTGGTGAGACCGAAGCCGGAGAGGCCGACCACCGCAGGGTTTCCGAGTTTAGGCTGAGACATCGATGTCCTTTCATGGGCGCGTTCCGCGCAGCCTTGGTTGGCGGGCATCCGGCTCGGCCGGAAGCTGCGAGGAGGCGCCCAATCTGGAAGAAGGCGGAGCCGATCCTCGCGAGAAGCCCTTATTCTACGGGGTTTCTCGCCGTTTGTCCAAGGCTACGGATGTGTATCCCGACTTGGCCCGGGGACCGGGCGTTCCCCCCTCGTCCATCACAATGCCGAGAGGATCGCCCGGGTGAGATCCGTGAGCGAAGGATCCCTCGCCCCCATCACCAGCACCAGATCCCCCTCCCGGGCCTCGGCGGCGATGCGGGCCACAAGGCCTTCTCGGGTCGGCGCGAATTCGGCCTGGACACCCCGGGCCGCGATCTCGGTCACCACATCGGCCGAGGAGAAATCCCGGAGGGCCGTGCCCCCGGCGTAGAAGATCTCCAACATCCAGAGACGATCCTCGGGCCGAAGTTCTGCCGCAAAGGCGGCCACGAAATCGGGGCGGAGGAACCGCATGGGGCCGTAGCCGTGGGGCTGGAACACCGCCAGCACGCGCTCCGCACGAATCCGGGCCGTCCGCAGGGAGGCCGCGACCTTGGCGGGATTGTGGCCGAAATCATCCACCACACGCACCCCCCGCTTCTCCCCGAGTAACTGGAATCGCCGCCCCACTCCCTGGAAATGCGCCAGGGGCTCCACCAGGTCTTCCAGAGGCACTCCCACCGCGCCACAGGCCGCCAAGGCAGCCAGGGCGTTCTCGATGTTGTGGCGACCGGGCACCGGCAGGCGGAAATCCACGGTGCCCACCCGGAAGGTGGACCCTTCGGCCCCCAGCGCAACGGCGTCTCCGCGCACCTGGGCCCCCGCCCCGAACCCGAAAACCACGGCCCCCGAGGTCAGTTCCGAAAGGTTGTCTGCCTCGCCCACCACCAGCCCCGCTTTGACTCGCCCCCGGAAGACCCGGAACATCTCCATCACTTCCGATTCAGCCTTGTGGTCCTTCTGCAAATTCAGCACCACGCCCACCGCCGGTTCGTAGCGCACCACGGAGCCATCGCTCTCGTCGGCCTCGATGACCAGCAGATCAGAATCTCCCACCCAGGCATTGCCCCAGAGCCCCTCGGCCTGGAGGGCCACCAGATCGCCGCCGGTGATGATGGAGGGCTTCCGGCCCGTACCCCGGAGCAGTTCGAAGACCAGGGCTGCCGTGGTGGATTTTCCGCTGGTGCCCGTGATGGCAATGGTCCGGTGGGAGGCCACGAAGTGGGCCAGCAGTTCGGAGCGATGGATGAGCGGGACACCGAGACGCCGAGCCTCGGCGAAATCCGGAACCGTCTCCTCCACCGCCGTCGAGTACACCACTCCGCTGCAATCCCTCGCCACGCCCTGGCCATCCTGGGGCAGGATCTGGATACCCAGTTGCTCCAGGCGGGCCCGGGCTTCGGGGAACTGGCCCCGGTCGAAGGCCCGGTCGCTGCCGCTGACGGGCCGCCCCTTCAGGGCCAGGAACTGGGCCAGGGCGCTCATCCCGCTCCCCGCCACCCCGGCGAAATGCAGGCGGCCCAGATCGACCACAGCCTCATCCACCACCACCAGGGCATCGCCCACGTCCGCCTTCTCGAAGAGCTCGATCACGTCGGAATTGGCCATGCGCAGGCAGCCGTGGGACACCGTTTCACCCAACTGGTGTTCCTGGTTGGTGCCGTGGATGTAGATGGTGCGCTCAAGGCTGTCCCGCCCGGGTCCGCGGTTCACGCCCTCCTCCAGGCCCTCCAGAGTGATTACGCGGCTGAGGATCAGATCTTCGTCCCGCGCCTCGCCCCGCCATAGTTCCCCGGTGGCGACTCGGTTCCGAAAGACCATGCCGAAGGGTGCTTCCCCGCCGAACTTGCCGTGAACCCGATGCCAGCCCGGCGGCGTCTTGTACGAGCCTTCTTCGCACCCGATGCCATTCCGCGCCGTCGAAATGACATATTCGGAATGCCAGACGCCGCCTGCTAGGCAGCCCAGGCGCTGCCGGGCCACATCCACCACCAGGAGCCGATCCGGCAGTTCCTGCCACGGGCACTCCGGCCGCAACAGGGCTGAGAGCGCCAGGGCGCGATAGCGGGCGGCGGAAATGGGATCGACCATGGGCCGAGGGTACCCCAAAAGGATCCCTTCAATCAGGATCACCGAATCCCAGCACCCGGCCCTTGAGAAGGGAGAAGTGCCGCCAATCCCCGGACATGTGCGAGCCGATGGAGGCCACCAGCGTCGCGACCAGGTACCACTCCAGCCGGGCGGCGGGGAAGAGATTCCCCAGTCCCAGAAGTCCCAACTTAAGAAACAGCGCCGCGCCGCTGCCCTGACTGAGCACGAGGCAGTGGCGGGCCAGATCCACCACCAGCAGTACCACGCCGCTCAGGACCGTCCAGAGGATCGGCGTACGCAGCGTTCCGAAACTTCCGCCCTGGGCAATTCCCCCCAGCACCAGGGCCATGGCCACGATATGAACGCTGCGCAGGGCCACTTGCAGGGCCCGCGCCCCGGGAATCCGGGAGGGGCGTACGATGGCTGGTTCGGAAGGGTCAGACTGCATACCCTCGTTGTATCAGATGGCGCCGGTGCGCTGGCGCGAAACCCCCTGATAAATCAGCGGAGTCCCCCATGTCCCAGGAAAACGACCAGCAGAGAACCCGCACCGAGGAATTCAAGCTCGATGGCGGAATGGTTCTCGACAAGATCAAGGAACTCATCCACCAGGGAAATATCCGGCGAATCATCCTGAAGAACGAGGAAGGCAAGACGCTCATCGAGATCCCACTGACCATGGGGGTGGTGGGTGTGGCCCTGCTGCCGGTCCTCGCCGCCGTGGGCGCCATCGCGGCCGTGGCCACCCGGATGACGGTCGTGGTGGAGAAGACCGAATAGTTCAGTGGTCCTCGGGGAGCCCGGTCAGGTGCAAGGCCACGGCTCCCCCAGCCTCGATCGCGGACTGGTCCTCGGGAATCAGGGCCAGCGCATTGGCCCGGAGCATGGATGAGAGGATGCCCGAACCCTGGGGCCCCGTGAGGGAAACCCGGCGCCTCCCATCCTCCTCCCGCAGGATAGCCCTGAGAAAGTGCACCCGCTCGTCCGGTGAGCTCTTGCGCCAGGGCGCGTCCAGAATGGCCGTGCATTGGGGCCGGTGGAGATGGCGGAAGCCCATCATCCTGCGCAGGGCCGGCCGCACGTATTCCTCCACCATCACCATGGCCGCCACGGGATTGCCAGGGATGCCGAAGATCGGCTTCCCTTCGAGCACCCAGAATCCAAGGGGGCCGCCCGGTTTCTGATCCACCCGCCAGAAAATCGGCTCCGCGCCAAGTTCTTCGAGCACCGGCTTGACGAAGTCCCGATCCCCCACGGAGACCCCGCCGGTGGTGAGGACCATGTCCGCGGACGCCAGGGCCTCTCGGATCGCGGCTTCCACCTGGGCGCGCTGGTCCGGAATGCGGGCAAAGGGCACGGGCATCGCCCCGAAGGTGGAGACCTGGGCGCAGAGTGCGGGGAGATTGGCGTCCCGGATCTGTCCAGGCCCCGGCGTGGCGCCACAGTCCACGAGTTCATCCCCGGTGGTGAGGATCGCGACCCGAGCCGCCGGAAAGACGGGAACCCGGGCGAAGCCCGTGGCTGCCAACACTCCGATTTCCCCGGGCCCCAGGGACGCACCCGCAACCACCACGAGGCCACCCTGCGGGATATCTTCTCCCCGCAGGCGGACATTCGCGCCTGCTCGTAAAGGCCCGCTCACCTCGACCCAATCCGTCCCGTGGCGGGTCCACTCGAGGGGCACCATGGCATCGGCGCCCTCCGGCATGGGCGCCCCGGTCATGATTCGCACGGCCGAGCCCGGCTCCACGGGCCCGGAAGCGATCTGGCCCGCCGCCAGTCCACCCGAAACCCGCAAGCGCACCGGCGCGTCCGCCGAGGCGCCGACCACATCCACCGCCCACAGGGCGAAGCCATCCATGGCCGAATTCGTGAAGGGCGGCACCGGTTCGGCGGCGTGGAGATCCTGGGCCACCGCCCGCCCAAGAGCCGCCCCCAGAGCTACCTCCCGGATGGGGAGCCTCTCGATGCGATCCAGCACCATCTGCCGCGCTTCGAGGAATCTGGGCATGGTGGCTCCGGAAGGCTCCGATCTTAGCACTCGGCCCGCTACGATGGATCCACCGTGAACGTGCCCATGCCCCAGGATCCCGCGCCCCTCGCCTCCATCCGCATCCGCATCGCCTGCGGCGATGAGATCGCCATGGGCCAGGGCAAAGCCGATCTGCTGGAAGCCATCGCCACCACGGGTTCCATCGCCGCCGCCGGCAGGCACCTGGGCATGAGCTACCGCAAGGCCTGGCTGCTGGTGGACGAAATGAATCGGTGTTTCGCCAAACCCGTGGTGGAAGCCGTCAAGGGTGGCGCCAAGGGCGGTGGGGCGCGTATCACGGAGACGGGTCACGAGGCGCTCCGGCAGTACCGGGGCATCCAGGCCCTGGCCAAGACAGCCATCGAGAAGGAACTGGGCCAATTCCGAAAACTCCTGGCGGACCTGCCCCGGAAGGCCTGAAGGGGTTCCTGGGTTCCGAAGGAATGGGTTGCAGGGATCGATATATCCATTGAAAACTATCGATGGACTGCGGCCCCCATCGCGGGGTTTCTTGGGAGGAGCCCGATGGTTCTGAGGAAGATGATCCACGCCCTCGCGCTGCTGCTTTCCGCGGCCGCCCTCCGGGCCGAAGAACCGGGCCGTATGTTGCTCATGGCCAGCACCATCGGCCCCATCGACTCGGGCATCGTGGCGCTCCTGGAAGACCAGTTCGAGCGGGAGAGCGGCATCCGCGTGCGTCATGTGGGCGCCGGCACGGGCGCGGCCCTGGATCTAGCCCGCCAGGGCAGCGTCGATCTGGTGATGGTCCACGCGAAGAGCCTGGAGGAGAAGTTCATTGCGGAGGGCTTCGGCACCGAGCGTATTCCCCTGATGTACAACGATTTCGTCATCGTCGGCCCCGCCTCCGACCCGGCGGGCATCCGGGGCCTGAAGAGGGTCAACGAGGCCCTGGCGCGACTCCTGGAGAAGGGCGCTCCCTTCGTGAGCCGAGGGGATAAATCGGGCACCCATGTGGCCGAAATGGAACTCTGGGCCAAGGCCGGCCTGAAGCCCTCGGGTCCCGGGTACCAGGTCTTCGAACGGGGCAACGAGGGCAACACCGCCACCCTGCTCCACACGGACCAGAGAGAGGCCTACACCGTCATCGACCGCGCCAGCTATCTCGGCGCCAAGAGCCGCATACGCCTCGCCGTTCTGGTGGAAGGCGATGAGGCCCTGCTGAACCACATCTCCCTGATCCCCGTCAGCCCCACCAGATTCCCGCGTATCAATCACCGAGAGGCCATGGCCTTCGTGGTCTGGCTGACTGACCCGGCCAAGGGTCAGAAGGTCATCGCCACCTTCGGCCGGGAAAATTTCGGTGCGCCCCTGTTCACGCCAGAAGCCCGGGCATCCAAGAAGTGAATCGCGTTCAAACCCACGGGAGCAGACCATGCTGAAGCGCCTTGCCCTCACCCTCGCCTGGGTCGCCCTGACCTTCGCGCCCCAGGCCCAGGCCGCACCGCCGCAGAAGGACATCATCCTCGCCACTACCACGAGCACTCAGGATTCCGGCCTGCTGGACCTCCTGGTGCCCCGGTTCGAAAAACAGTCCGGCTTCCGGGTGAAGACTATCGCCGTGGGCTCGGGTCAGGCCATGGCCATGGGCCAGCGTGGCGAGGCGGACGTTCTCCTGGTGCATTCACCGGAGGCGGAACGGAAATTCGTCGCCGAAGGCTTCGGCCTCCAGCGGCGACGAGTCATGCACAACGATTTCATCGTCGTGGGTCCGCCCGCGGATCCGGCTGGAATCAAGGCCACGACATCGGCCCTCGAAGGGTTCCGGAGGATCGTGAGCGCCAGCGCCCCCTTTGTGTCCAGAGGCGACAATTCCGGCACCCACGCCCAGGAGAAGAAGCTGTGGAAGGCTGCCGGACTCAATCCCGAAGACCAGAAGTGGTACCAGCAGACGGGCCTGGGCATGGGGCAGACCCTCAACGTGGCCGCCGAAAAATCCGCCTACACGCTGGCGGATCGAGGCACCTACTTGGCGCTGCGCAAGAACCTGGGCCTGGCCATCCTCAGTGAGGGAGATGCGCTGCTGCTCAATGTCTACCACGTCATCGAGGTGAACCCGACCCGGTTCCCGAAGGTAAACGCTGCTGGCGCCAAGGCCTTCGGAGATTTCCTGCTGGGCAAGGAAACCCAGGCGCTCATCGCGACCTTCGGCCTCGAAAAGTTCGGGTCCCCCCTCTTCTTCCCCGACGCCGGGAAGAAGGACGAATAGCCACATCACTTCACTTCTGCCCTCCCGAGGAAACCATGACCAACGCCATCTTCAACCTGCCCGACTTCAACAATGAGCCTGTTCAGACCTATGCACCGGGCTCCCGGGAACGAGCCCTGCTGAAGGCCGAACTGGACCGCCAATACGGCCAGGAACTGGACATCCCCCTCATCATCGGCGGCAAGGAGATCCGCACGGGCAAGCTGCAGAAGGTCGTCTGCCCCCATGAGCACGGTCATGTGCTGGCCCGCTACCACGAGGCTGGGGAGGCCGAAATCAAGCTGGCCATCGAGGCGGCCCTCAGCGCCAAGCACGACTGGGAGGCTCTGCCCTGGGAGGATCGGGCGGCCATCTTCCACAAGATGGCGAGCCTGATCTCATCCAAGTATCGCTACATCCTGAACGCGGCCACCATGCTGAACCAGTCGAAGAACGCCTATCAGGCCGAGATCGACTCCACCTGCGAGACCGCGGATTTCTTCCGCTACAACGCCAAGTTCATGGAGCAGATCTACCGCAACCAGCCCTCCTCCAACAGCCACACCTGGAATCGCGTGCACTACCGGGCCCTGGAGGGTTTCGTCTTCGCCGTGACGCCCTTCAACTTCACCGCCATCGGCGCCAACCTGGCCACGGCCCCGGCCATCATGGGCAACACGGTCGTGTGGAAGCCCGCCTCCACCTCCATCCTGTCCAACTACTACCTGATGCAGCTCTACAAGGAAGCGGGGCTGCCCGATGGCGTCATCAACTTCGTGCCTTCCAGGGGCTCGGTCATCGGCAAGGTGGTGCTGGAGCACGAGAGCCTCGCGGGGCTGCACTTCACGGGCTCCACGGGCACCTTCAACTCTATGTGGAAGACCATCGCCGACAACGTGGGCAAGTACCGGATCTACCCCCGGCTCGTGGGCGAGACGGGCGGCAAGGACTACATCTTTGTGCACAACTCGGCGGAACTCCCCCAGGCCGCCACGGCCATCATCCGGGCCGCCTTCGAGTACCAGGGTCAGAAGTGCTCCGCCTGCTCCCGGGTGTACGCCCCCGCCTCCCGCTGGCCCGAGCTCAAGGCTCTGCTGCTGGATCTCCTCAGTCAAATCCGCATGGGCGATGTGCGGGACTTCCGCAATTTCATGAATGCGGTCATCGACGAGAACAGCTTCGATAACACCATGCGCTACATCGAACAGGCGCGCGCCTCGGAGAAGGCCGAGATCATCTCCGGCGGCAAGGGCGACAAGTCCGTGGGGTACTTCATCGAGCCCACTGTGATCGTCACCACCGATCCCCACTTCATCACCATGGAGGAGGAGATCTTCGCGCCGGTCCTAACCGTCTACGTCTACGAGGACGAGAAACTGGAGGAAACCCTCCAGACCCTTGACCAGACCTCGCCCTATGCCCTCACCGGCGCGGTCTTCGCGCGGGATCGCTACGTCATCAACCACTTGACCGAGGCCCTGGCCAACACCGCCGGGAACTTCTACATCAACGACAAGTGCACCGGCGCCATGGTGGGGCACCAGCCCTTCGGCGGCGCCCGGGCCTCGGGCACTAACGACAAGGCGGGCAGCTTCCTCAACCTGATCCGCTGGACCTCGCCCCGCACCATCAAGGAATGTTTCGCGCCACCCATGGGGGTACAGTATCCCTTCATGGGCGAAGCCTGAGCCGCTAGGCTACGGGAGAGGAAAGGATTTCCATGCGCCTCCGCACCTTGTTGGTTCTACTCGTGGGCTGCGCGCTAGGCCTGGGGATTCCCCTCGAGGCCCAGGTGAAGCCGGTCCTGGCCGTGGCCGCAGCTGGAGATCTTCGCGGTACCCTGGAGGAAGTGAAGCAGGCCTTCGAGCGGAAACGCCCGGGAGTCCGCATCGACCTGAGCTTTGGCGCCTCCGGAAGCCTCACGGCCCAGATTCAACAGGGCGCCCCTTTCGATGTCTTCCTCTCGGCGGATGCGGCCTTCCCGGAACAGCTTCAAAAGGCCGGACTGGCCGCGCCGGATGGTCCCTTCCCTTATGCCAAGGGTTTCCTGACCCTGTGGGTTAGGAAGGAACTCGAGCTGGATCTGGCCAAGCAGGGCCTGCAGGTGCTTCGTGATCCCCGCCTCAAACACATCTCCTTGGCCAATCCCAGGACCGCACCTTACGGCCGGGCAGGTGAAGCGGCCCTGAACAAGGCGGCTCTGTATGAGGCCGTCAAGGCTCGGCTGGTCTTCGGCGATAACGTCGCCCAGGCAGCCCAATTCCTCCAGACCGGCGCCGCAGAGGCAGGCCTCGTCTCCCAATCCCAGGCTCTTCACCCAGTGATGGCGTCCACGGGCGCGATCTGGAAGGTGCCGGAGGACATCGTGCCGGCTCTCCGTCAGCACGGGGTGATCCTGGCGAAGACCCAGGATCTTCCGCTGGCCCGCGCCTTCCGCGATTTCCTGCTGGGCGCCGAGGGTCAAGCCATCTTGGCTCGGCACGGCTTCGGCAAACCCTGATGGACTGGGAAGCCCTGCGCCTCAGCCTGAAGCTGGCCTCCGCTTCCACCCTGCTCCTGCTGCCCCTTGGCCTCGCGCTGGCCTACCCACTGGCCTTCGGTCGGTTTCGCGGCAAGGCGCTGCTGGAGGCCTGCACGACTCTGCCCCTGATCCTGCCTCCCACGGTCCTTGGTTTCTACTTGATTGTGGCCCTGGGGCCCCGCAGCCCTCTGGGTCAAGCATGGGAGAGCCTCACGGGTTCTCCCCTTGTCTTCAGCTTCAGCGGCCTACTCCTGGCTCAGCTCTTCACCAACCTGCCCTTTTTCCTCCAGCCCCTCGTCTCCTCCCTGGGCGGCGTGGACCGCAGGCTCCTGGAAGTGGCTACAACGCTCAACGCGGGGCGCAGCGGGACCTACCTCCGAGTGGCACTCCCCCTGGCCTGGCGCGGGCTGCTCTCGGGCATGATCCTCGCCTTCGCCCACGCCATCGGTGAATTCGGCGTGGTGCTCATGGTGGGCGGCAATCTGCCGGGCCGCACTCGCACGGCCTCCATCGCCCTCTTCGACCAGGTGCAGTCCTTCGATATGGCCGGAGCCAACCATACGGCCTTCTTCCTCCTGGCCCTTGCCTTCGCAGTACTGGCCTGCACGGCCTGGCTGCGTGGGAAGGAGCGCGCGTGGCGCTGAGCTCCGATTTCTCCCGCGTCTTTTCCGGCGGACCGCGCATCGAGGCGGCCTTCGAGGTGGAACTAGGCCGCTTCGGCATCACGGTGCTCTTCGGGGCCTCGGGCTGCGGGAAAACCACGATCCTCCGCTGCCTTGCGGGTTTGGAGAGGCCGGATTCAGGCATGATCAAGGTGGACGACGAATCCTGGTTTCACGCGGAATCCCGCCGTTTCGTGTCGGCCCATCACCGGCGAGTGGGCTTTGTCTTTCAGGAATCCGCCCTCTTCCCCCACCTGGATGTGCGCGGGAATATCGCCTTCGGACTTCGGGGTTGGTCCCGACAGGAACGCCAGGGGCGAATCCACGAACTGACCCATCTCATGGGGCTAGAAGGCCTCGAGCAGCGGCACCCTGGAAGCCTTTCCGGCGGCGAGCGGCAACGGGTGGCACTGGCCCGGGCCCTGGCTCCACGGCCTCGATTGCTGCTGCTGGACGAGCCCTTCGCCTCTCTAGACCGGCCTGCGGCCGAACGACTGCGGCATGGCTTGCGCCATATGCTGGAAGCCACGGAGACGCCTGCGCTGCTGGTGACCCACAATCGGGATGAAGCGCTCTCGCTGGGCGACCAGCTTCTGCTCATGCGGGAAGGCCGCATCTGCCAGAGCGGCACCCCCGCCGAAGTCTTCACCCGGCCCGATTCCCGGGAAGCCGCCCAGTTGCTGGGCTTCGGTACGGTCATCCGAACCCAGGTCGAACGCCACACCGCAGGCCTCCTGTGTCTTTCCGCCGGGGGTGCGGAACTGATCGCCCCGGATCCCGGTGGGGATTTCCACGAGGCCTACGCCTGCATCCGGGGCGAGGGTGTCTCCCTGGAGCGGCATGGCCCCAGCACCGTCACCCCGCGCAACCGCCTGGCCGGAAAGGTGACGGCCCTCCAACCGCTCGGCCCCCTGGTGCGCGTCCAGGTGGACTGCGGCTTCCCGCTGGAATCCATCATCACTCACTGGGCCAGTGAGGATCTGGCGCTGAAGATCGGGGACCCGGTGCACGCGCTCATCAAGGCCACCGCCGTGGTCGTCATCCCCGTCGAGGTCTGAATGGAGCTCATCTGGGATGGGATCAAGGAAGCACTCAGGCTGCTCTTCGCCCTCGATCCCGAGGTACTGAAGATCACCCTGCTCACCCTGGCGCTCTCCGGTCTGGCCACGCTGGTGAGCCTCGTCCTGGGCATCGGCATCGCCCTCGGGCTGGCCCTCACCCGCTTTCCCGGGCGGGGTCTCCTCATCAGCCTGGTCAATACCGGCATGGGCCTGCCTCCCGTGGTCGTGGGCCTGATCGTGACCATCCTGCTCTGGCGGAACGGGCCCCTCGGGGCCCTGCACCTGCTCTACACGCCGGTCGCCATCGTCATCGCCCAGGCCGTCATCGCCACGCCCATCATCGCGGGCCTCAGCCTGGCGGCGCTCCAGCAGCTCCCGGCGAACCTGCGGCTCCAGATCCTCACCCTGGGCGCCACGCGCCTTCAAATGGTGTGGCTGCTCATCAAGGAGGCCAGGCTGCCGCTCATGGCCGCGGTCATGGCGGGCTTCGGCGGAGTCATCTCCGAGGTTGGCGCCTCCATCATGGTGGGCGGCAACATCAAGGGCTCGACCCGGGTGCTGACCACCGCCACCGTCATGGAAACGAGCAAGGGCAACTTCGATCTGGCCATTGCCCTGAGTGTGATCCTTCTCGCACTGGCCTTTGGGGTGAATGCGGCCCTCACCCACATCCAGCAGCGACGGCGGCCCCGATGAAGCCGCTGCTCCTGGAAGCCAAGGGCCTGCGGGTGCACCGGGGCGGGCGCCTGGCCCTGGACCTTCCGGAATTGCGCCTTCCCAAGGGCGAAGTGCTGGGTCTGATCGGCCCCAACGGCGCCGGAAAATCCACCCTGCTCCTGACTCTGGCGGGACTGCTCGCGCCTTCCGAAGGCACCCTGACCTTCGACGGTTCTTCCCTTGGGACTCCCGGCGATATCGCGGCCTTCCGCCGCCAGGTGACCCTGGTCTTCCAGGAGCCTCTGCTCTTCGACACCACCGTCGAGGCCAACATCGGAGCGGGCTTGCGCCTGCGGGGTGTCCCGGCCCAGGATCGCAAACGGCAGGTGCGGGAAAACGCCGAGCGCTTCGGTGTGGCCCATCTGCTGGCGCGCCCGGCCCGGGAGCTCTCCGGCGGCGAGGCCCAGCGCACCAGCCTCGCCCGAGCCTGCGCCCTGGAGCCCCGCCTTCTGCTCCTGGATGAACCCTTCTCCTCGCTGGACCCTCCCACCCGCGAGGCCCTGATGACGGATCTCCACCACGTGCTCCGGGAGACCCACACCACCGCCGTGTTTGCCACCCACGAGCTGATGGAAATCCTGCAACTCGCGGATGCCCTGGCGGTGCTGCGGGAGGGGCGAATCGTCCAGCTGGGCCCCGTCGAGGAGGTCGTCAACCATCCCCGCGATGAGGTCGTAGCCACCTTCGTCGGCATGGAAACCCTCCTTACCGGGCCCGTGGGACGCCTCGGGCCGGGGACCTTCACCCTGGCCATTGGAGAACACGAGGTGGAAGGCACCGGCCAACCTGAGGTAGGGCAGGAGGTCACCCTGGGCATTCGCCCCGAAAACGTCACCCTGTCTCTGCATCCCGAGATCGGCACCAGCGCCCGCAATTGTTTCCAGGGCCGCGTGACCCGGATCACACCCCGGGGCCCGGTTTTCCGGGTGGAACTGGACTGCGGTTTTTTCCTGTCCGCCTACGTGACCGCCCGCTCTAGAGAAGAACTGGACCTTGTGGAGGGCCGAGCGGTGTTCGCCTCTTTCAAGGCCACGGCCGTTCATCTGGTTCGGAAATAGCTGGAAACGGGGAGCCTCCAGGTCGATAGTTTCGAGCGTATATTCCGCTCCCTCAAGCATTTGCCTTTCCCTGGCCCAGTGCTACCTTAGCCCTGAATGAGGGTCGTATCAGCGCGGCCCGGGTCTGTTGACCCCAGCCATGGGAGGCACCTGAGCATGCGGCAGCTAAGGATTGACCTGAGCAAGTGCGACGAGGGTCGCAAGACCTGCCAGCACGAGTGCGAATCCTCCTGCGCGGAGAAGGTCTTCAAGCTCGACGACCCCGCCATGGCGGCACTCCACATTCGCGAGCTGCCGGATGGCAGCGGCAGCGCGGTCCTCTGCGACCAGTGCGGCGACTGCATCGTGGTCTGCCCCGCCGAGGCCCTCACGCGCAACAAGCTGGGCGTCGTGATGATCGACAAGAAGCTCTGCGTGGGCTGCTACATGTGCATCGGCTTCTGTGAAAAGGGCGTCTTCGAGCGGAACCCCGAGTGGGTCACGCCCTACAAGTGCACCTCCTGCGGCATCTGCGTGAAGGCATGCCCCCACGCGGCCCTGGAGATCGTCGAAGTCCCCGAACCGCCCACCCGGATCATCTGAGCGAAGGAACCGACATGCACCAGGTCGTATTCGATCCCACCAAGGTCATGGATATCGATTTCACCAAGCGCACCGATTACCTCGAGGGAGTTGATGCCATCAAGGCCGCCCACCGGGTGCTGAAGGAGATCGCCTTCACCCCCAGCCTGCCGGACAAGGGCTACAACAACCGTTCGCTGTACGTGAATGTCGGAACGCTGGAAGTGAAGGAGAAGCCCGTCACCCAGCAGATGAAGGATGTCTTCATCGGCGGTCGGGGCTTCGGCCTCTGGCATCTCTGGAATGCCGTGAAACCCACCACCCGGTGGAACGACCCCGAGAACGAAATCATCATCAGTCCCGGCCCCGTGGCAGGCATCACCCAGTACGCGGGCACCGGGAAGTCACTGGTGGTGAGCCTCTCGCCCCAGACGGACATCCCCATCGATTCCAACGTGGGCGGCTACTTCGGGCCCCTGCTCAAGTTCAGCGGCTTCGACGCGCTGGAACTCCAGGGCAAGTCGGAGCGGGACGTCATCCTCTTCATCGACGGCCAGAAGGGCATCATCCGCATCGAGGAGGCGCCCCTGGAGCCCCTGGACAGCCACGTGCTGGCGGAAGTGCTCACCCACATGTACGCCGAGAACGAGGCGGACCGGGTCAATATCTCCGTGGTGTCCACGGGTGCTGCCGCAGAGCACAGCCTCATCGGCATGCTCAACTTCTCCTGGTTCGATCAGCGCCGCGGCTGCATCCGCCTGAAGCAGGCCGGGCGCGGCGGCATCGGCACCGTGTTCCGGGACAAGAAAATCCGGGCGTTGGTGTGCCGGGGGCCTCAGGTGAAGGGCGATATGAACCACCCCGCGGACTTCGAGACACTGGCCAAGACCGGCATCAAATACCACAAGGAGATCCGCGAGAACGATCCCCACCAGTGCATGATGCGGCGCAACGGCACGGCGCACATCGTGGAGATCATGGACGCCTACGATCTGCTGCCCACCCACAACTTCCAGTACGGCTCCCACCCGGACACGCACAAGATCGACTCGGTCTACTGGCAGAGCCGCTGCACCCAGAAGACCGTGGACGGCTGCTGGTACGGTTGCTCCATGGCCTGTGCCAAGGGCGCCGATGGCGTGGTGCTGAAGACCGGTCCCTACAAGGGTCACACCGTTACCGTGGATGGCCCCGAATACGAAAACGCCGCCGGGCTCGGCTCCAACTGCGGGGTCTTCGATCCCGATTACCTGCTGGAGCTGAACTTCTACTGCGATACCTACGGCATCTGCACCATCACGTACGGGACGCTCTGCGCCTTCGTCATGGAGTGCTACCAGCGGGGCATCCTGAACAAGGAGCGCACCGGCGGCCTGGACATGACCTGGGGCAACGCCGAGGATGACCTCGAGATGATGCACCAGATGGCCCGGGGCGAAGGTTTCGGCAAGATCGCAGGCCAGGGCGTGAAGAAGATGAAGGAGCTCTTCATCAAGAACGGCTGGGGCGATCCGCAGTTGATCAACGACATCGGCATGGAGAACAAGGGTCTGGAGTACAGCCAGTACCTGTCCAAGGAGAGCCTCGCCCAGCAGGGCGGCTACGCCCTCACCAACAAGGGGCCCCAGCACGACGAGGCCTGGCTGATCTTCATGGACATGGTGAACAAGCAGCTGCCCACCTTCGAGGACAAGGCGGAAGCGCTCTATTACTTCCCCTTGTTCCGCACCTGGTTCGGGCTCAACGGCTTCTGCAAGCTGCCCTGGAACGACGTGGTGCCCTCGAACAACTCCAAGCAGCCCGAGGCCCACAAGATCCCCGAGCACGTGCAGAACTACGTGGATCTCTTCAGCGCCACCACGGGCATCCAGATCGACAAGGAAGAGTTGATCCACCAGTCCGCGAAGGTCTACAACTTCCAGCGCATCTTCAACATCCGCATGGGCAAGGGGCTCCGCAAGGATGACCATGCCCCCTTCCGCGCCCTGGGGCCCGTCACCTCCGAAGAATACCTTTCTCGCCAGGAGCGCTACGACAAGCAGATCGTGGACGAGATGGGCCTGGATCCCGCGACCATGACCCTGGAAGAGAAAATGGCCGCCCACCGCACTTGGCGTCAGGGCCGCTACGAGAAGCTCACCGACGCCGTGTACAAGCGCCGCGGCTGGACTCCCAACGGCGTACCCACCCTGAAACGCCTGAAGGAGCTAGGCCTGGATGTCTTCCCCGAAGTGGTCGAGGTCGTAAAGCAACACCTATGAGACCCGACGAATGCTCGCGAGAAACGGCATGATCCAGGTGAATGACGATCCCCTCGCATGGTCCGAAGGCATGACCGTCCGGGACATCCTGGTGGCCAAGAACTACACCTTTCCGCTCCTGATCGTCACCATCAACGATGAACTGATCGCCCGCCAGGACTACATCGACACCCTCGTCCCCGAGGGTGCCGATGTCAAGGTCGTGCATCTGATGAGCGGGGGATGAGTCCGTCTTACCCTCGGCGGCCCTGATTCGGCGCTCCGCGCCTTAGCCCTTCGATGCAGCAATGGCCTCCGGCCATTCCGTCCCGTCCTCCCTCCCCTCCGGTCGGATGGTGAAGCCGACCTTGACTCGGGCCTTCGGTCCTCGGGCTCCGCCCTGTCTCGCCTTCGGCGAGTCGGTCCTATTCTCCCTCCGCGTTGCTTTGGTCGAATGGTGCACGACCGCAAGGTCGTTTCCCACAACGACAGAGGCCGCCTTGCGGCGGCCTCCTGCATCGCGATCCGACAAAGCTTACATCTGATCCTTGAGGCCCTTGGCGGCCCTGGCTCGGGCCGCTGGCCCTCGGGGCTCCGCCCCCGCCATCGCCTTTGGCGATGCGGCCCCATCCTCCCTTCGCCTTCGGCTTCGGTCGGATGGTGAAGACGACCTTGCACGGCCGCAAGGTCGTTTCCCACAACGACAGAGGCCGCCTTGCGGCGGCCTCCTGCATCGCGATCCGACAAAGCTTACATCTGATCCTTGAGGCCCTTGGCGGCCTTGAAGACGACCTTGCGGCCGGCGGGGATCTTGATGCTCTCGCCGGTCTTGGGGTTGCGGCCGACCTTTTCCTTGGTGGCGCGCACTTCGAAGGTGCCGAGGCCGAAGAGGTTCACGCGCTTGCCGGCCAGGAGGTTCTCCACGATATCGTCGCGGAGCCCGTCCATCATGGCCTTGGCCCGAGCCTTGGTCAGGTCGTGGGCCTCGGCGAGGGAGGCGGCCAGTTCGGGAATGCCCAGGGTCTCAGGCTTGGCGGTGGTCTTGGTCATGGGGTGTTCCTTTCAACAGATGGATGGGCGCAAAAGAGCGGGCCGAATGGCCCCAACTCTTGATGAATCCCGGGCCGGATTACTCGGCGGCGAGGGCGGTGACTTCGAGGTTCAGCTTGGCGTGGACACCGGTGTAGACGCGGATCTCCACCACATAGGTACCGAGATCCTTGACGTGGGGCAGGGAGATGGACTGCTTCTCGATCTCGAAGCCCTTGGCCTTGAGCATCTCGGCCACGTCGCCGTTGGTGACGGAGCCGAAGAGGTGTCCGTGCTCGCCGGTCTTGCGGGCGGCGCTGAGGCTGACGGCTTCCAGCTTCTCCTTCAGGGACTGGGCCTCGGAGAGTTCCTTGGCGCGGAGCTTGAGGTTGCGCTCCTTTTCCAGTTCGATCTGGCGCTTGTTGCCGGCGGTGACGGGCAGGGCCTTCTTCCGGGGAAGAAGGAAGTTGCGGGCGTAGCCGTCCTTGACGTTCACCACGTCGCCGCGGACGCCAAGGTTGGTCACGTTCTCGATGAGGAGGACTTCCATGATTTGCTCCGATTTGGATGCGGCCAGCGCGATTGCGTCGTCCCCTTCTGGTTAGGCAGGGTACCAATCCCTGCCAGGGCTCCCCGGGTGGGGCCCCTTTCCCGCGGTGGGTTAGGCCAGTTTCCGTGCTCCCCAGTCTATCCCTTTCGGCCCCTTCACGAAAGGGTGTAAGCTCCGGGCTGAACCCCATCGCAAGGCCAACCATGCTTCCACCCACAGAACGGCGGGATACTCGTCGGCTCTTTCTGGGCCCTGAACACACGATCCGCTTCCTGATCAAGGGCCACCCCTTCCGCGAGGTGCGCATCACCAACGTGAGCCTGGGGGGCTGCTTCGCCATGGTCTCCCAGCGGGACCGGGAGCTCTTCGACCAGGGGGCGATCCTGGAACAGCTGGGCTTCGAACATCCCGATCTGCCCGAGGGTCCCATCACCGCCCAGGTAAGGTTCGCCATCGGCACACCTGCGGAGGAGCCGGGCCTCGCCTTCCTCGGAGTGGGCATCAGCTTCGTAGTCATGACCCCAGAGATCCGCGATCGGCTGGCCGTGTTCCTGGAGGCGGGACTCGGTCAGCCCTAGTGCGAGTCGGCCCAGGCCTTCGCAGCCTGGAGGTCCGCCCAGACGGCCCGTCGCACATCCTGGGTGTACTGGCGGAGCACGTAGGCCGGGTGGAAGGTGGGCATCACGGGTAATCCACCCAGCATGTCCAGTTGCTGCCATTGGCCGCGGATTCTAGTGATGCCCGTCTGCACGCCCAGGAGCTCCCGCAGGGGCGTGGCGCCGAGCGTGACGATGACCGTGGGGCGGATCAGCTCGATCTGTCGCCGCAGATAGCCCAGGCAACGCTGGGCCTCCTGGGGCGCGGGCGTGCGGTTATCCGGGGGACGGCACTTCACCACATTGGCGATGTAGACCTCGGACCGCTGCAGGCCCATGGCGCCGATCATCTTGTCCAGCAGCTCACCCGCCTTGCCCACGAAGGGCCTCCCCTGCAGATCCTCGTCCCGGCCCGGTCCCTCCCCGATGAACATCAACCGCGCCAACGGGCTGCCCTCCCCGAACACGAAGCGGAGCCGACCCGCACCCAGGGGACAGGCCAGGCAGCCCTGGATGGCACGCTCCAGATCGCCCAGACTCGTGGCCGCGGCAACCGCCTCAGGAGACGGACACCCAATGGCATCCGTGGGGGGCACGAAAGCCGTGGGCACAGACGGGGGAGGCGCGGACACAACCGTTCGGGGATCCACCCAGGGGCGAGAGACGGCAACCTCCGCCTGGGCGGGGGCCTGGATCTCCATGGGCGGCGGAACCAGGCCCATCAGGCCCAGATCCTCCAGGGCATCCCGCCATGGGCGCAGGGGGCCACTCATGGCCCCACCCTTTTGGCATGCCTGTGACGTTTCCCGATCCCCATATTCCTAGACTACTTGGTTCCAGGGGTCTCCAGGCCCGGGGAACATTGTCCAACCCGGGCGCATTGATAGCCGGAGCCACGCATGCAGCTTCTGAACACCCCCACGACACCCTTCGGGCCAGATCCCCAGTTCCACGAGGCCTTCGCGGCCCTGTACCCCCGTCTGGTCAGCTATGCCCTCCGCTACGGCGCCACCTATCCCGAGGACATCGCCCAGGAGGCCTTCGTCATCCTCATGCAGCGCGAGGCCGCGGTGGAGCACCCCACGGCCTTTCTCTACGGCACCGTGCGCACCTTGGCTCTCACCGAGCGCCGCCCCATGAAGAACCGCAACCTCAGCCTGGAAGTGGTGATGGAGCCCAGTCGGGCTTCGGAGGCCGAAGATCAGCTCCTCGGCGCCGAGGTGCGGGAGCGCATGCGCACCCTGTCGCCCACCTTTCGCGAGGCCCTCTGGCTCTTTGTCGTTGAGGGCCTCTCCATCAAAGAAATCGCCGATGTCCTTGGCATTCCCGAGGCCACGGTCAAGACTCGCATCCACCGGGCCAAGGCCCAACTTCGCGATCTTCTGAATCCCTCCGGAGGCATCCATGTCCTGGCCTGATCCCGCCCGCCTCAGCGAATCCGCTGAAGACCGAGCGCTTCGAGAAGAGCTGCGCGGGCTACTGGGCGGTCCCGCGCCCCTCCTCCTGCAAGCGGAAGTCACCCCCGAGCTCATGGCCCTGGCGGATGATCTTCGCCGGGAAGCCCAGCGGCGCCGCCACACCTCCCGCCGCAAGCCCACCTGGATGCTGCTGGCCGCCGCCTTGCCCTTCGCCCTCGTGGTGGCGGGCATGGGTGCCTGGGGCTTCCAGCAGAAACAGCGCGCCGAGGCCTTCGCCCAGGCCCTGACCCGCCAGGACAACGAACACCGCCAGCAGCTCGTGGCCGTCAGCAATCAGCTCAAGACCGAGCGGGAGGCCCGCGAAGCCTTCGTCCGTGCGGTCCAGAAGGAAGGCCCCAAGGGCCAGCGGCGCCTGGGCAAGGAACTGGTGATCCCCGTGGATCGCAACCCCATCCCCGCCGCGGCCGATACCCAGTTGGTCAAAAACCGCTAATCCCAAATGAATCGAGGGAAGGGGGGCGCGTCTCGCGCCCCCCTTCCCGTTCGGGCGATGATTCAAGGACGGCCGGAGCCGCTACGATGAGGGAAACGGAGGCCTCCCATGGGCAACAGCCTGCTCTTCCTGATCCTGCTGGTCTCGGCCCTGGCGGCGATCCTCGCGGGCATGGCGGTCTTCAGCAACAGCCGCCCTCCCGATGTCCGGGTCAATCAGGTCATGGATGACCTGGACGAGATCAAGGGCTTGGTGAACCAGCTGCAGAAATCCGTGCTGCAGATCGAACGCAAGATGGACAAGGACAGCAAGGATAGCCGCGCCGAACTCAAGGACCTCCTGGAGCGCATGGCCGAGCGCATCGACAAGCGGATGCAGGAACTGGGCTGATTTCGCGGGTCGGTTGCCATTCGCTGGTTCGAGTCCAGACCCAAGGTCTCGAATGGATCTGGTACGCCCAGCTGGACTCGAACCAGCGACCCTCAGCTTAGAAGGCTGATGCTCTATCCACCTGAGCTATGGGCGCCCGTGGGGATTCAGTTTGGCATGAAGGGGCGCTGGGTGGGGATGGGCAGGCCGTGGGGGGCATCCAAGACTTGTCTGTGCTCCGGAACCCTTTCCCAAAGGGATACAATGGGGCTCCCCCGCTGGGGCTTTTTCGTGTGAGCAGATGATTCTTCGCAAGGAATACGGTTTCGAGGCCGCCCACTTCATCTACAACCATCCGGGCAAGTGCCGTAACCTGCACGGCCACAGCTACAGGCTCTATGTGAGCCTGGAGGGCCAGGTGAACCCGGAAACGGGCATGATCATCGATTTCGACGATCTCTCCAAGGTGGTGATCGAGCGGGTGATCAAGCGCCTGGATCACCATTTCCTGAACGATCTCATCCCCCTTTCCACGGCGGAGAACATCTCCGTGTGGATCTGGGAACAGCTCAAACCTGAGCTGCCGGAGCTCTGCCAGATCGAGGTCTTCGAGACCACGGACAATTGCGTCATCTACCGGGGGGCCTGATGCGAGGTCGCTGGCTGGCCGTTCCTGCCCTGCTTCTCCTCACGGGTTGCGCGGAGCTCAATCCCGCGCTGCTCTACCAGAATGCTGCCCGTCAGCTGCGCTTCAGCCTGGATCGGGTCGAGCCTTCCCTTCAACTCGCCCTGCCCCTGGAGAATTCCCGGGTGGGCTTCCGGCTGGTGATTGGCGTCGAGAACCCAAGCCAGGTGCGATTCCGCGCCCGCAGCCTCGGAGGCAAGCTCGCCCTGGAAGACGGGACGGCGACCCACCCTCTGGGACAGGTAGCCTTCAGCCAGGGCATCGATTTGGCTCCTGGGGGCCGTTCGCAGATGCCCGTGGATCTGAGCTTCGGCTACCGGGAACTGCAGCAGGCTTGGGGACCCCTGAGTTCCGCCATTCGCGGCCAAAAGGGGACCTGGCGCCTGGATGGCCAGCTTCAGCTGGAGGCCTACGGCATTCCCTTCACGATGCCGATTCGCGCGTCCAAGGGCACGGGGAACTAAGATCCCATGGTGCGGGCCGTCGTCTTCGATCTCTGGAACACCCTGGTCCACAGCCGGGGCGGCGACCCCTTCCGCCATCTCAACGCACTCATGACCGAGGCACAGCGACCTTTCTTCCCGCAATTCAAGCGGGACGCCATGGACAAGCTGCACGGCGATGCCTTTGCCCTGCTGGAGCGCTGGCGTCCCTGCCTGGAACTCACCGAGGCCCAGTTCACGGCAATGGCCGAGGTGTTTCGCCAGGGGGTGGAAGACACCGAGTGCTTTCCCGAAACCCGCGAGGCGCTCCTGGCGACCCGGGCCATCGCCCGGGTGGGACTGCTCTCCAATACCCAGAGTTTCGACCTCGGCTTCCTGGAGCGCCTGGGCCTTACGGAGCTGATCCCGGCGCGCTTCCTGAGCGCGGAGACGGGTTTCCTCAAGCCCGAGGCGGGCGCCTTCGAGACCGTGCAGAAGAAGTTCGGCCTCTTCCCCGGCCAACTCGCCATGGTGGGCGATAGCTGGAACGATGACGTGCAAGGCGCCTTGGCGGCGGGCTGGACGGTGCTCTGGCTCAACCGGGAGGGTCGCCCTCGCCCCGAACACGACCCCGAGGCCGAGCTGGTAGAGATCCCTGATCTGGCTGCGGTGCCCGCCGTGATCGAGCGGCTGCAGGCGGGCGCCCGCTGCAGCACCTGCCTGGGATAAAAGAACGGCCCGCCCTGGGTTATGATGGCCCACACGGCTGTCCAGAAACCGCAGGCCCGAAGGAGTCCCCATGACCGTCGATACCATTCTCGCCGAGACCAAGAAGCGCATGAAGTCGTCCATGGAGACGCTGAAGAAGGAACTGGCCACCGTGCGCACGGGACGGGCCAATGCCTCCATCCTGGACACCATCCAGGTGGAGTACTACGGCTCCCACATGCCCCTGAACCAAATCGCCGGGATCAGCGTGCCCGATTCCTCATCCCTGGTGATCCAGCCCTTCGACAAGGGCGCCATCAAGGCCATCGAAACCGCCATCCTCAAGAGTGAACTGGGTCTGAACCCCGCCAATGACGGCAACGTGATCCGCCTGCCCATCCCCGCCCTCACCGAGGAGCGCCGCAAGGAGCTCACCAAGGTCGTCAACCGCATGGGCGAAGAGATCAAGACCGCCATTCGCAACGTCCGCCGCGATGCCAACGACGACGTGAAGAAACTCGAGAAGAACAAGGACGCCCACATCAGCGAAGACGCCGCCAAGACTGCC
>JAYREN010000014.1:0-31978 GCA_041908845.1 Holophaga sp.
GCCAAGATCAAGGAGCTCTTCCCCGAGAACAAGCACGTGCACCGGTGGCTGGACATGGCCCGCGAGCGCATCGCCTTCCAGGGCCTGCCCGCCCGCATCTGCTGGCTGGGCCTGGGCGAGCGGCACATCGCAGGCCTCGCCTTTAACGAAATGGTGAAGAACGGCGAATTGAAGGCCCCTATCGTCATCGGCCGCGATCACCTGGACACGGGCTCCGTGGCCAGTCCCAACCGCGAAACGGAAAGCATGCTGGATGGTACCGATGCCGTGTCCGACTGGCCGCTGCTCAACGCCATGCTCAACACCGCGGGCGGCGCCACCTGGGTGAGCCTGCACCACGGAGGCGGCGTGGGCATGGGCTACAGCCAGCACTCAGGCGTGGTCATCGTGGCCGATGGCACGGATGCGGCGGCGAAGCGCCTGGAGCGGGTGCTCTGGAACGACTGCGGCACCGGCGTCATGCGCCATGCCGATGCGGGCTATGAGATCGCGAAGAACACCGCCAAGGCCAAGGGACTCAAGCTACCGATGCTCAAAGACTAATAATTAATTAGCCACAAAGGAAGCAAAGTGCACAAAAAGGCACGGACATCAGGATTTTCCTTTGCGCGTTTTGCGTTCTTTGTGGCTGATTTTTTTGAATTTTTAGGGGTTCGAAACCATCGGATTGAATTCGCCATGGTGAATTCATGAGCAAGGACCAACGCTCAACACCGGGATTTCCAATGCCAGACCTGTCGCCGTGGCAGGGGCGCGTAGATGCGGCGGAAGGCGATCAGGCCCTCCGCTGGCACCAGATCGTGCAGCCCTTGTCCCCCGAAGCCTCGTCCGGAGTGGCCCTGCTGGGGTTCGCCAGCGATGCCGGGGTGCGGCGCAACCAGGGGCGCCCGGGTGCCGCCGAGGGCCCCTTCACCCTGCGGCGGATGCTCTCGAATCTCCCGGCACGCCCTGGACAGGTCCTCTTCGACGCAGGCACGGTAAGGGTGGAGGATGATGCGCTGGAAGCGGGGCAGGCGGCCTACGCCTCGCGGGTGGCGATGCTGCTCGACCAAGGCCTGCTCCCGGTCGGGCTGGGGGGCGGGCATGAGATCGCCTACGCCAGCTTCATGGGGCTGGCGAAACATCTGGAGGGCGTAGGTCCCGCCCCGCGGATCGGCATCCTGAACTTGGATGCGCACTTCGATCTGCGTTCCGCGGAACGCGCGACCTCGGGCACACCCTTCCGACAGATCGCGCAGATCTGCCAGGAAAAGGCTTGGACCTTCCATTACGCGGTGCTGGGCATCAGCGCCTTCGCCAATACTGAGGCACTCTTCCAGGCGGCCCGGGAGCTGGGCGTGGTCTGGCGCCTGGACGAGGCCATGGGCTTTTCGGATCTGCCGGACATCAAGGCCTTCGTGGCGGATTTCCTCGCGAGGGTGGATCACCTCTACCTCACGATCTGCCTGGATGTGCTGCCCGCCGCCGATGCGCCCGCCGTGAGCGCGCCTTCGGCCCGGGGCGTGGCGCTGGAGGTGCTGGAGAAGGTGCTCGATGTGGCCTGCGCCAGCGGCAAACTGAGGATCGCCGACCTCGCCGAACTGAATCCATCCCTGGACGAAGACCATCGCACCGCGCGCCTCGCCGCACGGCTGGTGGGTCGCATCGTGGGACCTGGCAGCGCGCCCGTTCCCACACCTTGAACCCAAAGTTCTTTCGAGGATTCCGCCATGCTCGCACCCAAGAACCCCGTACCCTCCGATATCGAGATCGCCCGTGAGGCCGAGCTGAAACCTATCGAGGAGATCGCGGCCCGTCTCGGCATCGCGAAGGACGAGCTGGAACCCTACGGCCGCACCAAGGCCAAGGTCTCCCTCGACTGCTACCGCCGCGTGAAGGAGAAGGCGCCCGGCAAGCTGGTGCTCGTCACGGCCATCACGCCCACGCCCGCAGGGGAAGGCAAGACCACCACCACCATCGGTCTGGCGGACGCCCTCAATCGCCTGGGCCGAGGGGCCACGGTCTGCCTCCGCGAACCCTCTCTCGGTCCCTGCTTTGGCGTCAAGGGCGGTGCTGCGGGCGGCGGCTACAGCCAGGTGGTGCCCATGGAGGACATCAACCTTCACTTCACAGGGGATTTCCACGCCATCGGCGTGGCCCACAACCTCCTCGCCGCGGCCCTGGACAACCACATCAACCACGGCAACACCCTGCGCATTGATCCCACCCGCGTGCTGTGGAAGCGCGTGATGGACATGAACGACCGCTCGCTGCGGGAGATCATCGTGGGCCTGGGCGGCACGGCCAACGGGCAGCCCCGGGAGAGCGGCTTCGATATCACGGTGGCCTCGGAGGTCATGGCGGTCTTCTGCCTGTCCGAATCCCTGACGGAGCTCAAGACCCGCCTGGGGAAGATGATCGTGGCCTACTCCTTCGAGAAGCAGCCCGTCACGGCTGCCCAGTTGAAGGTCCACGGCGCCATGGCCGCCCTGCTCAAGGACGCCTTCAAGCCCAACCTCGTCCAGACGCTGGAGCACACGCCCGCCTTCGTCCACGGCGGCCCCTTCGCCAACATCGCTCACGGCTGCAACAGCCTGATGGCCACCAAGCTGGCCATGGGCCTCAGCGAATACACGATCACGGAAGCGGGGTTCGGGGCGGACCTGGGCGCGGAGAAGTTCATCGACATCAAGTGTCGCCAGGCCGGTCTCTCTCCCGACGCGGTGGTGCTGGTGGCCACCGTGCGCGCGCTGAAGATGCACGGCGGCGTAGCGAAGGAAGCCCTGAAACATCCCGATGTGGCGGCGGTTGAAAAGGGCATGCCCAACCTCCTGAAGCACATCGAGAACATCAAGGCCTGGGGCCTGCCGGTGGTGGTGGCCATCAACGCCTTCAAGGAGGACACGATCGAGGAGATGGCCGCCATCCAGAAGGCCTGCTGCGCCGTGCGCGTGAAGGCCGTCCGCGCCACTCACTGGGCCGAGGGCGGGCAGGGGGCCCTGGAACTGGCCGAAGAGGTCATTCACATCACGAGTGGCGCCGGGGCCCAGCTCCAGTTCACCTACGAGGATGACCAGCCCCTCTGGGAGAAGGTGCGCAGCATCGCCGAGCGGATCTACGGCGCCCAGGACATCATGGCGGACCTCAAGATCCGCAAGAAGTTCAAGGCCCTGGAGGAGGCCGGTTACGGCCATCTGCCCGTTTGCATTGCCAAGACCCAGTATTCCTTCTCCACGGATCCGGGCCTGCGGGGTCGGCCCAAGCATTTCGATGTGCCCATCCGCGATGTGGCGGTCTCCGCCGGCGCAGGCTTCGTGGTGGTCCTCACCGGCGACATCATGACCATGCCGGGCCTGCCCAAAGTGCCCTCCGCCGAGCTCATCGATATCGACGAAGACGGCAACATCACAGGACTTAGCTGATGATGCAGGGGAAGGCCACGGGTCCGGGCCGGGCCTGGATCGCCGCCGCCGCGGTGGCGGTGCATGCCTGCCTGGGCAGCGTCTATGCCTGGAGCGTATTCCTGCCTGCGCTGGCCAGGGAGGCGGGCTGGACCAAGGCCCAAGCCACCTGGGCCTTCTCTCTGGCCATCGCCACCCTCGGAATCACCGCCGCCCTGGCCACGCCCCTCACCCGGCGCCTGGGGCCCCGGCGCTCGGTGGCCCTCTCGGCGGGGCTCTTCGGGCTGGGTTTGGTTGGTGCGGGGTTGGCGGTGGATCTACGCACGCTGCCCCTCCTATACCTGAGCTACGGGCTCGTGGGCGGCATGGGCCTGGGGCTGGGCTACGTCCCGCCGGTCACCACGCTCATGCGCTGGTTCGCCGACCGCAAGGGGTTGGCCACGGGCCTGGCGGTGGGAGGCTTCGGCCTGGGAGCGCTCCTGGGCAGTTTCGCGGCGGAGGCCCTTCTGAAACGCTTCGGCTGCGCGCCAGCCTTTGTGATCCTGGGCTTCGTCTACGCCTGCGGGATCGTTGTGGCCTCACGCCTGCTGCGCCTTCCCGAGGATGGAGATCCGGCTGTCGTGGATCCTCCCAGTGCTGGGGTTCTGAGGGAGTCGCGTTTCTGGCTCCTTTGGGTGCTCTTCTTCCTGAACATCGCAACGGGCATCCTGCTCATCGCCCTGGCGCGCCCCATGCTGGAGGAGGTCGGGGCAGGGCGGGCCGCGCTTTCCGCCGTCACGGCCGTGGCCCTGATGGGCCTCTTCAACGGCCTGGGGCGCTTCGGATGGGCCAGTCTCTCGGATCGCGCGGGGCGGCTCCGGATCTGGGGTCTGATGTTCATCCTCCAGGGGCTGACCTTCCTTTTGCTCCGGGCGGTGGGCTCGCCCTTCGTGCTGGCGCTGGGGCTCTGGGTCATCGCCAGTTGCTACGGGGGCGGCTTCGCCCTCTGTCCGGCCCTGGTGGCCGACCTCTTCGGGCCCCACCGCGCCCCCAAGGCCTATGGCTTGGCCCTCACGGCCTGGAGCGTCGCCGCGCTCCTCAGCCCTCCCATCGCAGCCCATCTGCGGGAGATCACGGGCTCCTACACGGCCATCCTCGGGCTCTGCGCCCTGGTCAGCCTCGCGGGATTGGGGCTGGTGGCTCTCCTGGCCCGGGCCTCGTTACGCACTGCCCCGCACGAGGGAGCCCTCCGCCCATGAACCGTTCCCTCCCCTCCACCCCGCGCTACCAGGCCGTGAAGGCTCACATCCTGGAGCGCATCCGCTCCGGGGCCTGGGGGCCGGGCGACCGCATTTCCTCGGAATACGAACTGGTGGCCGAACTGGGCCTCTCCCGCATGACCGTGAACCGGGCCCTCCGGGAACTGGCGGAAGAGGGACTGCTACTGCGGGTGGCGGGCGTGGGCAGCTTCGTGGCGGAACCCAAGGCTCAGTCGGCCCTCCTGGAAGTGTCCAGCCTGGCGGATGAGATCCGGGGCCGGGGCCACGAGCACCGCTGCGATGTCCTGCGTGTGGCCCGGGAATCGGCCACCTTGGAAGTGGCGACGGCCCTGGGGCTGCCCACGGGCAGCTCGGTATTCCATGCCCTTTGCGTCCACCGGGAGAACGGCGTGCCCGTGCAGATAGAGGACCGCTACGTGAACCCCCAGGCCGCACCCGCCTTCGCAGACCAGGACTTCCGGGATATCCAGCCCGGGGAATACCTCCTGCGGGAGGTGCCTCTGGACGAGGTGGAACATGTGGTGGACGCCATGGCCTCCACCCCCGAGGAGGCGGAGCTACTGGGAATCCGGAGTGGCGCCCCCTGCCTGGTGCTGACCCGCCGCACCTGGTCGGGCGCGCTGCCCGTCACCTTCGTCCGCTGCATCCACCCGGGAACCCGCTACCGGCTGGGAACACGCTTCCGCGTGAGCGGGCCCCAGCCCTTCGGCTGAACCCTCAGCGGGCCCAGTCCAGGCTGTCGCGCTTGGCCTGCCAGTGGGCGCCGAGATTCAGTTCCAGAGCCATCTCGCAGAGTTCCAGGGCGCCGTGGAAGTCGCCCAGCTCGCTGCGGGCCTGGACGCCCCGCTCCAGGGCGGTGGTGGCCTCCAGGGTGGCGCGGTACTGGTGGCCCATGGCTTCCTCGAGGGCCGGGAGATTCGTCCGGAATCCGGCCACCGCTTCCTCCACCCCCTCCCAGTCCTGAAGCTGAGCCTTGGCCTCGGCCATGAGGTCGAAGGCCACGGCCTTCACACCATTGGGCAGGCTCTGCTGACCCTCCATCGTGCGGTTCAGGTACTTCAGGGCCGAGGCCGGGCCATTGAAGGCGGCCTCCCGATGACCCGCGAGCAGATCCTCGAGGATCTCTTTCACGGATTTGTTAATGCGCTCGATGCGTTTCGCCACTACTCGTACTCAATCGTTGCCGGAGGCTTCGAGGTGATATCAAACACCACCCGGTTGATGCCCTTGACCTCGTTGACGATGCGCTGGGCGCAGGTCTCCAGGAGTTCGTGGGGCAACCTAGCCCAGTCGGCGGTCATGAAATCCTCCGAGGTGACGGCCCGCAGGGCGCACATGTTCTCGTAGGTGCGCTCGTCGCCCATGATGCCCACGGTCTGCACGGGCAGCAGCACGGCGAAACACTGGCTGGTGAGCTTGTACCAGCCGCTGCGCTTCAGTTCTTCCATGAAGATGGCATCGGCGTTCTGGAGGATCTCCACGCGCTCCGGCGTGATGGGGCCGGGGATACGCACGGCCAGTCCGGGGCCGGGGAAGGGATGGCGCCACACCATGTCCTCAGGCAGGCCCAGGGCCAGACCGGCGCGGCGGACTTCGTCCTTGAAGAGCTCCCGCAGGGGCTCCACCAGCTGCATGTTCATGCGCTCGGGCAGGCCGCCCACATTGTGGTGGCTCTTCACCAGCACGGCGCCGCCGATGCCGCTGGATTCGATGACATCGGGGTACAGCGTGCCCTGGCCCAGGAACTGCGCCTGAGTGGCCTTGGCCTCGTGCTCGAAGACCTCGATGAAGACTCGGCCGATAATCTTGCGCTTCTGCTCGGGGTCGCTGACGCCCTTCAATTCGCCCAGGAACTGCTTGGATGCATCCACCCACTTCACCTGCAGGTCGAAGGGCGCAAAGGCCTCCTGCACGTGCTTCATCTCATCCTTGCGCATGAGGCCCGTATCCACGAAGACACAGGTGAGCTGCTTGCCGATAGCCTTGTGAAGGAGCAGGGCGGCCACGCTGGAATCCACGCCGCCGGAAAGGCCCAGCACCACGGTGCCCTGGCCCACCTGCTTGCGGATGGTCTCGATCTTCTGTTCGATGAAGTGGCCCGCGTTCCAGTCCAGCTTCATGCCGCAGACGTGGAGGAAGTTGAGCAGCAGGGGGTTGCCGTGCTGGGTGTGGGTGACTTCGGGATGGAACTGGATGCCGAAGCGGCGCAGGCCCCGATGTTCCATGGCGGCCACGGGCACGCCGGGGGTCTTGGCGGTCACCACGTAGCCTTCAGGGGCCTTCTCCACGTGATCGCCGTGGCTCATCCACACGACTTGATCCTTCTCCATGCCGTGGAAGAGCACGCTGTCACCATCCGTCACCTGGATGGTGGCCTTGCCGTATTCCCGCTTGGCGGCTCGGTGGATCTGGCCGCCGAAGTTGCGGGCCATGAGCTGCTGGCCGTAGCAGACGCCCAGCACGGGCACGCCCAGATCGAAGATGGCGGGGTCAATATCGGGCGCCCCGGCTTCCAGCACGGAATTGGGACCGCCAGAAAGAATCACGCCCTTGAGATCCGCGCCGCCGATTTCCGCCGCCATGGCGTTGGGGCCGTAGACCAGTCCGAAGGCGCCCAGTTCCCGCAGCCGCCGAGTGATCAGCCGGGTGTACTGGCTGCCGTAGTCGAGAATGGCGATGCGCTCGTGGTGCATGGGGGACTCCAGACGTTCAGGAATCCTCCAGCTTAACTCAGGGCAGGCCTATCGGCCTCTCGCACGGGTCTGCTTTCCGATAATGGGCGGAATCACTCCGCTTTCTTGAACGCTTCGTCGGTGCCTTGCAGGATCCAGGAGCGGCCTTCCTTTCGGTAGATGGCGTGGCGCTCCTTGGTGTCGCCGATCTTGGCGTTGTAGAGGGTCTGGAAGATCGGGAAGTATGGGGTCGGGTTGGCCAGTCGCACCTGGTAGCTGACCTTGGCGCCATCCCGGGTAGGTTCCATGCGGGTGGACTTCACGAACTGGGCCTCGGCGGCTGGAATTTCAACGCCCTTGGGGGCGGTGCGGAAATCCTTGGGGGCCTGGGGCAGCAGCTTGAAATTAAAGCGTTCCCGGTCGCCTTCCTCCGTGCGGAAAACCGCGAACCAGCCGTTCTTGATCAGCAACTCCTGCATCTTGACCAGCCGTGCGTGGTCGGGACTGCCCTTGATGGCGCTGGTGTTCTCGGGCACCCGGATGTCCACCCTCACGGGGTAGTCCTTCTTGATATCGGATTCGGCTTCCCGCTTGCTCAACTGGGAAGAACCGCAGGCCAGGGTGAGCACCAGGGCAGGGAGAATCAGGAGTCGGCGCATGGGAACCTCGGCGAAGGCTCCCATCCTGCCATGAAACGGGGCAGGTGGCCCGGAGCCCCCGCCACGTGCCGGGTCGAGAATGTGACCGCAGCCGCAGCTTCGCCGGAGCCGTGTTCCCGAGGATTGACGGTAGACTTGGCGCGGGAAACGACTTTCTATTTGAGTGAGGTCCACCGTGAATCCGAAATTCCTGAACCACCTGGCCGCCGAGACCCAGTCCCTCAAGGATCAGGGCCTCTACAAGACCGAGCGCACCATCACCTCGCCCCAGCAGCCCCAGATGGTGGCCAACGGTAAGAAGGTCGTTTGCCTATGCGCCAACAACTACCTGGGTCTGGCCAACCACCCCGAGATCATCCAGGCCGCCAAGAGCGTGATGGACGATCACGGATTCGGCATGGCCTCCGTGCGCTTCATCTGCGGCAAGCAGGACATCCATGAGGAGCTGGAGCGCAAGCTGGCGGGTTTCCTCGGCATGGAAGACGCGCAGCTTTATTCCAGCTGCTTCGACGCCAACGGCGCGGTCTTCGAGCCGCTGCTCGGTGAAGAGGACGCCATCATCTCCGACGCCCTGAACCACGCCTCCATCATCGATGGGGTGCGTCTCTGCAAGGCCAAACGCTTCCGCTACGAGAACAGCGACATGGCGGATCTGGAGGCCAAGCTGAAGGAGGCCACGGCCACCTCTCGCTTCGTGCTGGTGGTCACGGACGGCGTCTTCAGCATGGACGGCTACATCGCCAAGCTGCCCCAGATCTGCGATCTGACCGAGAAATACGGCGCCATGGTGATGGTGGACGACAGCCACGCCGTGGGCTTCATGGGCGAGCACGGCCGCGGCACCCACGAACACTGCGGCGTCATGGGCCGGGTGGACATCCTCACGGGCACCTTCGGCAAGGCCATGGGCGGCGCCAGCGGCGGCTACATCGCGGGCAAGAAGGTGGTCATCGATTGGCTGCGCCAGAAGGCCCGGCCCTATCTCTTTTCCAACTCCGTGGCACCCAGCATCGTGGCGGCGACCCTCAAGACCCTGGAGATCCTGGAGACCAGCGGCGATCTCATCAAGCGCGTCCACGAGAACGGCCGCTACTTCCGCACCAAGATGGAAGCCCTGGGCTTCAAGCTGCAGCCCGGCGAGCATCCCATCGTGCCGGTGATGCTCTACGACGCGCCCCTGGCCCAGCAGTTCGCCGCCAAGCTCCTGGACGAAGGGGTCTACGTCATCGGCTTCTTCTTCCCGGTGGTCCCCAAGGGCCAGGCCCGCATCCGCACCCAGATGAGCGCCGCGCATACGAAGGAAGATCTGGATTTGGCTGTTGCCGCCTTCGCGAAGGTGGGTCGGGAACTCTGCGTCAGTAAGTAAAAACAGTCCACGGATACACACGGATGGACACGGATAAAAAATAAAAACAGGATTTTCCGTCTTTCATCCGTGTTTATCTGTGTTCATCCGTGGATAAATTCTTTCCCTAAATTCGGAGGAAGCATGCGAGCCCTCGTCAAAGCAGAACGCGCCCCCGGCCTTACGATGCTGGATGTTCCGATGCCGGAAGTGGGACCCAACGATGTGTTGATCCGCATCCACAAATCCGCCATCTGTGGCACGGACATGCACATCTGGAACTGGGACGCCTGGGCCCAGAGGACCATTCCCGTGCCCATGCACGTGGGCCACGAGTACGTGGGTGTCATCGAGAAGGTGGGCAGCGCGGTCACGGGCTACAAGGGCGGCGAGCGCGTCACTGGCGAGGGTCACATCGTCTGCGGTCACTGCCGCAACTGCCGCGCCGGCAAGCGGCACCTCTGCCCGAACACCACGGGCGTGGGCGTGAACCGGCCGGGCTCCTTCGCGGAGTACCTGGCCATTCCCGCCGAGAATGTCTTTCCCGTGCCTGCGAGCATCCCCGATGACGTGGTGTCGATCTTCGATCCCTACGGCAACGCCGCCCACACGGCGCTGTCCTACGACATGGTGGGCGAGGATGTGCTCATCACCGGGGCCGGTCCCATTGGGATCATGGCCGTGGCCATCGCCAAGCACGTGGGCGCCCGCAACGTGGTGATCACGGACGTGAACGAGTACCGCCTGGACCTGGCCCGCAAGCTCGGCGCCACCCGGGCCGTCAACGTCGCCAAGGAAGATCTCAAGGCCGTCATGCACGATCTGGGCATGACCGAGGGCTTCGATGTGGGCCTGGAGGTGTCGGGCAACGCCCACGCCTTCCGCTCCATGATCGACAACATGTCCAATGGCGCCCGCATCGCGCTGCTGGGCATCTTCGGCGAGGATGCCGCCATCGACTGGGGCAAGGTGATCTTCAAGGGCCTCTTCCTCAAAGGCATCTATGGCCGCGAGATGTACGAGACCTGGTACAAGATGTCCGCCATGATCCAGTCGGGCCTGGACATCAGCCCCGTCATCACCCACCACTTCCCCATCGAGGAGTTCAAGGCCGGCTTCGAGGCCATGAACAGTGGTAAGTCCGGGAAGGTTGTGCTGGACTGGGGCGTCAAGTAGTGCGGAACTCCCACCCGTAAAGAACGGCCCGCATCGCGGGCCGTTTTTAACGAACCGGTTGCGGCATGGGGATGGGCGGGAAGGTCTTTTCCTTGAAGAATTCGCCGTCGATGGCCAGGGTGTCCTGGGCGAGATCTTCACCGCCGGGCTGTAGATCGGTGCCCAGGCAAGTCAGGTGGTAGCTCTCGTAGCGAGCGTTGAAACGCTGGCTCACGCTCCCGCGCCGATCCCGGATCTCCTCGATGGGATTGGGGACAAAGGGGCGGTAGAGGAAGGGATGCCCCCAGGGCGTTTCGGGCACCAGGTCCAGGTAGTCCGGCACCAGGGCGCTCAGGGTCCAGGGATACTCGCCATGCTTGGTCTTGTAGCGCCCGAGGGCGTCCATGATCCGGCTCATGGAGGCCCGCACGAGCCGATGCTTTTCCTGCATCTCCCGCTTCAGGGTGGCCTCGATGAGGAAGAGATCGTTATGGGCCTGCTTGCCCACGGGAGTATCTGGGTAGCGCTGGGTGATCCGCTCCAGCATGCTCTTGGCCTTGAGGGTCTCGCCCTCACGGCTGAGGCGCTGGGCCTCATTCAAGAGGTTCTGAGGAAGCCTCGGATCCTCGGAACTGCAGGACACAGAAAGAAGCAGGAGCAGGAAGGAGACGAGGGCGTGTGGGCGGTACATGGCGGAACGATAGCACCAACCCGGACGAGGTTGAAGCGCCTCGAGCCGGATAGGATGAAATGAAGGGGGGTGTATGCCGGTAAGAAGCTGGCTGATCGGAATCGTAGGGGGGTCGGGCAGCGGCAAGACCTCCGTGGCCCATGAGTTGATCCGCCGCCTGCAGACCGACGAGGCCAAGGTCCTGCTGCTCGACATGGATGCATTCTACGCCCCCCTGGAGGTGGTGAAGCATCGTTTCGAGGGGCGTGCGGTCAACTGGGATCATCCCCACGCCTTCGATCTTGAACTCCTGGCGACCCACCTCGCCAGCCTGCGCAAGGGCCTACCCATCCGGAAGCCCATCTACGATTTCAACATTTCCGATCGAGTGGGCTGGGAAGACCCCACCCCACCCGCAAGCGTGGTGATCCTGGAGGGGCTCCTCATCTTCGCGCTGCCCGAACTGCGGGAGCAACTGGATGTGAAGATCTTCGTCGACACTGATGCCGATATCCGGATTCTCAGGCGCATCCAGCGGGACACCCGCGAACGGGGGCGCACCGTGGAAAGCGTCATCGAGCAGTACCTCGAGTCGGTTCGCCCCATGCACCTGGAGTTTGTCGAACCAAGCAAACGCTGGGCAGATCTCATCGTGCCCACGGGCGTGGAAAACCAGAAGGCCCTCGACATGATCATGCACCACACCCTCAGCCTGCTGCACAACCCGCCCGGACGAGGGTAGGGCCGTGCGGCTCCTGGCCCAGCATTCTCCCGAGTTCGACCCTTCCCTGGCCTGGGAAGGGGAAACCGCCATCCTGCGGGGCGAGACTCGCCTCTTCCGGCAGATCGGAGTCGTGCGTCGGTCTCCGCACACGGGCCGGAGTCACGACTTCACCCGGCTGGAGTGTCCGGCCTGGGTGAATGTGGTGGCCTTCACGCCCCTGGCGGAGGGGGGCGAACTGCTGGTGGTCGAGCAGTTCCGCCACGGAATTGATGCCTCCACCCTGGAAACCATCGGAGGTGTCTGCGATCCCGGCGAGGATCCGGCGGAAACGGCCCGGCGGGAGCTGCTGGAGGAAACGGGGCACGTGAGCGATCGCTGGGTTTCCCTGGGCTGGTGCACTCCCAACCCGGCCGTTCAGGACAATCGCTGCCATCTCTTCCTGGCCCTGGACTGCCGTTCGGTGGCGGACCTTCATCTCGATCCCTCGGAGGAACTAAGGGTCTGGGCAGTGCCCTGGCGGGAATGGCAGAACCTGTTGGCCACCGGCGAGATTCATCACGCCCTCGTGCTCAGCGCCTTCCTCCGGCTCCAGGGCTGGGAGGGGTGGCGCGAGTTCAAGGCGCAACTCGAGTCCCAGTGATGCGCTAAAGTAGGGAGCTCGGGAGGATAACGATGGCAAGCGAATGCTCTTTTGATGTGGTTTCCAAGGTGGACATGGCCGAGGTGAAGAACGCCGTGGCCCAGGCCATGAAGGAGATCACCCAACGCTACGACTTCAAGGGCTCCACCTCCGATATCGAGTTGAAGGATGATGCGGTGCTCCATCTCAAGAGTGATGACGAGGTCAAGCTCAAGGCGGTCATCGACGTATTGCAGTCCAAGCTCTTCAAGCGCGGCGTGAGCATCAAAAACCTCGAATACGGCAAGGTGGAGAGCGCCACCAAGGGCACCGTGCGCCAGGAGATCAAGCTGCTGCAGGGCATCCCAGGGGAGAAAGCCAAGGGTCTCGTCAAGGTGCTCAAGGATTCCAAGATGAAGGTGCAGGCGGCCATCCAGGGCGACCAGTTGCGGGTTTCGGGCAAGAACAAGGATGACCTCCAGGAGGCCATGGCGTTGATGAAGAAGAACGATCAGGGGCTCGAGCTGCAGTTCACCAATTTCAGGAGCTAGACCCTTGGGCCGGCTGGATCTGCTGCGCTACTTCACGCCCATTTCCGGCAAGCTGTCGGAGGTGGAGCGCGAGCTGGAAAGCCTTCTGCAGAGCGAGGTCGCGGTGGTGGAAAAACTGGCGGCCCATGTGCGCGGGGGCCAGGGGAAACGCCTCCGCCCCGCGCTGGTGCTGCTCGCGTCTAGGTTCGCGGGTTATGAAGGCACAGAGGATGTCCGCTTCGGCGCCATCTTCGAGCTGATCCACACGGCCACCCTGGTCCACGACGATGTCATCGACCACGCCCAGTTGCGCCGCGGCAAGCCCACCCTGAATCGCCTCTGGGGCAACACCCTCACGGTGCTCTTCGGCGACCTGCTCTACATGCAGGCCATGACCAGTGCCATCCGGGGGCGGAACTGGCGCCTGATGGAGATCCTGGCGGATGTCACCACCCGGATGATCGAGGGTGAACTGATCCAGAACGATGTGCTCTTCAAGCTGGACACCTCTCGCCGCGATTACTTCGATATTCAGGAGCGCAAGACCGCGTTGCTCTTCGCAGGGTGCACCGAAACCGGCAGCATCCTGGCGGGTCGAAGCACCGACGAATGCGAATCGCTGCGCACCTTCGGCCTCGAGATCGGGCGGGCCTTCCAGCTCACGGATGATCTACTGGATTTCACCGCCACCAGCGAACAACTCGGCAAACCCGCATTTTCCGATCTACGGGAGGGCAAGCTGACGCTGCCCATGCTCACCTTGCTGGAACGGGCCCCTGACGAGGTTCGTCCCCTCATCCGCACGATCTGGGATCGAGGCGAGGAAGTGCCTATCCCAGAGGACGAGGAAGCCCGACTTCGGATGCTCATCGCCCACCACGACGCCCTGGCCGAGACCAGGGCTCTGGGCCGCAAGGCCAGCGAGGCCGCCTCCGAAGCCATCGCGCGAGTGTCCGGAGAAAAGAAGACCCTGAAGCTGCTCCAGGAGATCCCGGAAATCCTGCTGGAGCGCAGCAAGTAGGCCAGAACCCGTCGCTAGAGTGGCATCGCCTTCTCTTCGCCCCGGGGGTCCCAGGTGATGTTGGCGCGCTTGAGGGCCGCCATCAGGCTCTCCTTGTCCGGGCATTTCATGTAGGCCTCCATGGGTTCCACGGTACCGGCCTGCACGAGTTCCACGAGAGCGTCGTTCATGAGCCTCTGGCCGTAGGCACGGCCGGTCTGCATGGCGCTGGGGATCTGGTAGTTCTTTCCCTCGCGGATCAGGTTGGAGATGGCGGGGGTGATGAAGAGGCTCTCGATGGCCGCCACGCGTCCGCCGCCCACCTTTTTTAATAAAATCTGGCTAATGACGGCCTTGCATGCATCGGCCAGCATCACGCGGATCTGCTGCTGACGATCCGCAGGGAATTGGTCCACCACGCGGTCGATGGTGCCCACGGCGCTGCTGGTGTGCAGAGTGCCGAAGACGAGATGACCGGTGACCGCGGTCTCCACAGCGATGGAGATGGTTTCGAGATCCCGCATCTCGCCCACCAGCACGATGTCGGGGTCTTCGCGCAGCGCAGCCCGGAGGCCCGTCTTGAAGTTTGCGGTGTGGGTGCCCACTTCCCGCTGATTCACCAGGCACTTCTTGCGGGGATGGACGAATTCGATGGGGTCCTCGATGGTCAGGATGTGGTCGTTGCGCTTGCGGTTGGCAATATCCAGAATGGCCGCCAAGGTCGTGGATTTGCCGCTGCCCGTGGGGCCGGTCACCAGCACCAGTCCCTTGGCGAGATCCGCCAGCCGCTTGATGGGATCCGCCAGCCCCAGCTTGTCGGGGTCGGGGATTTCGTTGGGGATCACGCGGCAGACGAACCCGGGCCCCATCCGGTCCATGAAGAAGTTGACCCGGAGACGGCAGCCTCCCGCCTCGTAGGCATAGGCGAAATCGGCGTCATTCTTCTCCTGGAACTGGCTCCAGGCCATGGGTGGTGCCAGGGTCTCCATGACTTCCAGGAGCTGTTTGGGCCCCAGGGGGGTGAAGTCCTCAAGTTCTCGCAGGTCGCCATGTACGCGAACCAGGGGCACCTCGAAGGAACTGCAGTGGATGTCCGACCCCTTCTGGTCCAGCAGGGCCCGGAAGAGCCGCTCGCCCAGGGGATGGGTCGCCGAGGGCGCCGCCTCGCGGATGGGGGAAGGCCGGGAGGGAGGCGGGGTTGAACTGGGGGGTGGAATAGGTTTCGGGGCTGGAGGGTCTGGCATCCGTTCCGCCAGTCCATCCTGATGGTTCTCCACCAAGGCAATCCCGATTTGGCCCTCGGATTCTGCGCGGAGACTCAGTCCGAGGGGCCCCCGGGTCACGGTGATGGTAAAAGTCTGGTCTCCCAAACAGTAGGAAAAGGTAGCTTCTCCCCCGGCCGCCAGGTTTCCCTCCTGGCTTGGCGGGAGCACTTCCTTGACTAGGTGCTCCAGAAGGGTTGGTGGCACAGGCGTTGGGAGCAAGGGGGTCAATCCCCCCGTCTGGGATTCCAGCATGGGTTGCTGGTTCGGCTCCATCCGAAGGGCGGCGGCGCCTCGTGCGGCCAAATGGGAGAGAAGCCGATCGAGTTGGGCCATGGGATCTCCGGGGGGTTACGCATTCTGCCATGAGAGAAGGGGAGGACAGGATCCAGGATCCAGAGATAGACTGGCGCTTCGCGTCATCAAAGGTCCAAACAGAGTCCACCCCCTTTTGGGAGTATCGATGAACATCCACGAGTACCAAGCCAAGGAACTGCTGCGCCTTTATCAGGTCGCCACGCCCGATGGGAAGGTGGCCCAGGACGCCGAGGAGGCCCGGCAGATCGCCAAGGGCTTCGGGGGACAGGCCATCGTCAAGGCCCAGATCCATGCCGGAGGCAGGGGCAAGGGGGGCGGAGTGAAGTTCGCCAAGGATCCCGATGTCGCTGCGGAGCTCTTCAAGCAGATGCTGGGGATGAACCTGGTGACCAAGCAGACCGGGGCCGAGGGCCGGAAGGTGCAGACCGTATTCCTGTCGGACCCTCAGGACATCGCCCGGGAACTCTACCTCAGTCTGCTCGTGGACCGAGGCTCAAGCCGGGTGACGGTACTGGCCTCCACCGAGGGTGGCGTGGAGATCGAAGAGGTGGCCGAAGCTACCCCAGAGAAAATCTTCAAGGTTGTCGTGGACCCGGCCCTGGGCCTGACGGGCTTCCAGGCCAGGCAGATCGGCTTCGCCCTGGGGCTTGAGGGGGACGCCTTCAAGAAGAGCCTGACCTTCCTGCAGAATCTCTACCGTCTATTCGTTGAAAAGGATTGCTCCATGGTGGAGATCAATCCGCTGATTATCACCAAGCAGGGCGACGTGATGGCCCTGGACGCCAAGATGGCCTTCGATGACAACGCGTTAACGCGCCACCCGGACATCCTGGCCTTCCGGGATCTCAACGAGGAGGCCCTGGAGGAAATCGAGGCTTCCAAGTTCAACCTCAACTTCATCAAGCTCGACGGGAACATCGGCTGCATGGTGAACGGCGCCGGATTGGCCATGGCCACCATGGACATCATCAAGTATCACGGCGGCGAACCCGCGAACTTCCTGGATGTGGGCGGCGGCGCCAATGAAGAGGCTGTGAAGAACGCCTTCCGCATCATCCTCCAGGACCCCTCGGTGAAGGCCGTGATGGTGAACATCTTCGGCGGCATCATGCGCTGCGATGTGGTGGCTGCCGGCATCGTGAAGGCCGCCAAGGAGATCGGCATCCAGGTGCCCGTGGTGGTGCGCCTGGAAGGCACCAATGTGGAGGAAGGAAAGCGCATCCTGGCGGACAGCGGGCTCAATCTGCTGGTGGCCAGCAGCCTTGGAGATGCGGCCGAAAAGGCTGTGGCCTCAGTGCGCTAGTCCACGCGGCTCAACAGGTACTTCGTAATTCGTTGGTGAACGCTTTTTTAGGGAAAACGAAAATGTCCATCATGGTTGGAACCGACACCAGACTCATCGTGCAGGGCATCACGGGCCGCGAGGGCCTCTACCACGCCAAGGGTTGCCGGGACTATGGCACCAAGGTCGTGGGTGGTGTGACCCCGGGAAAGGGAGGCACGGAGATCGAAGGCTTCCCCGTCTTCAACACCGTCCAGGAGGCCCGGGCCAAGACCGGGGCCAACGCGACCATGATCTTCGTGCCTCCCGTCGCCGCCGCCGATGCGATTCTCGAGGCCCTGGACGCGGGCATCGAGTTGATCGTGTGCATCACGGAAGGCATTCCTGTGCTCGACATGGTGAAGGTCAAGCGCGTGCTGCCGGATTATCCCAACTCCCGGCTGGTGGGCCCGAACTGCCCCGGCGTCATCACCCCCGGCAAGGCCAAGATCGGCATCATGCCCGGCCGCATTCACTTGCCCGGTCATGTGGGGGTGGTTTCCCGGTCTGGCACGCTCACCTACGAGGCCGTGGGTCAGCTCACGGCCCTGGGCATCGGCCAGAGCACCTGCATCGGCATCGGGGGTGATCCCGTGAACGGCACGAGTTTCGTTGATGTGCTGTCCCAGTTCCAGGCGGATCCCGAGACCCATGCGGTGATCCTAATCGGGGAAATCGGCGGCGGCGCCGAGGAGGAAGTCGCAGCTTTCGTGAAGGCCCACTTCACCAAGCCCATCGTGGCATTCGTTGCCGGACAGACGGCCCCTCCCGGGCGCCGTATGGGCCACGCGGGTGCCATCATCAGCGGCGGCAAGGGGGCCGCCGCTGACAAAATGGCCGCCCTGGAAGCCGCGGGCATCACGGTGGTGAAGAGCCCCGCAGACATGGGCAAAGCGCTGGCGGCCCGGCTCCGGAGCTGACGGTATCCTAGGATGGAACGACTCGTGAAGGCCCATCTGGATCATCGCCGCCTCTGGCGGGACTTCGACTACTGCTATCCGGTCATCAGCCGCCGCAGCAAGGGCGTGAGTCTGGGCGTGAACCTGAACCCGGACAGGATCTGCAACTTCGACTGCGTTTACTGCGAAGTGGATCGCGTGAATCCCCCTCGGCGAAAGGATGTGGACCTGGATCAGCTCGAGGGCGAGATGGTGACCTTGCTGGATCTGACACGCTCGGGCGAGCTCTTCACGATCTCGCCCTTCAGTTCGGCTCGTCCGGAACAGCGGCGTCTCAACGACATCGCCTTCAGTGGCGACGGGGAGCCCACCACGGCTCGGGAGTTTCCCGAGGCGGTGGCTCGGCTCGCCCGCCTCAAGGCCTCCCGGGGACTCGAGGACGTAAAGCTGGTGCTCATCACGGACTCCAGCCGGTTGCAGGCGCCGGATGTGATCCAAGGTCTGGAAACCCTCATGGCCAACAATGGGGAGATCTGGGCCAAGCTGGACGCGGGTACCGAGGCCTATTACCGGGAGATCAATCGCAGCAAGATCCCCTTCGCCCGCATTCTCGAGAATCTCCTGAGCGCGGGAAAACGCTGGCCCATCACGATCCAGACTCTTTTCCTGGAATGGAACGGGCAGGGGCCCACCACCGGTGAGCTCGAGGCCTACAAGGCCTGTCTGCAGGCCCTGCTTGAGGGAGGCGCGGTCCTTCAGGGCCTCCAGCTCTACACGGTGGCGCGGCCCACGCCGGAGGCTGCAGCTCGGCCCTTGGCCGCGTCGGACCTGGATGCCCTCGCCGCAAATTTATCTGCAGCCTTTCCCCAGGTTCCGGTAGAGGTCTTTTACGGTCCCGATGGCCAGGAACATGCCTAAGTTTTTCTTTTTGGCACTGCTGTTGGTCGGACCGTTGGCCTGCCGAACGCGCAAGTCCGAAGGGCCACCACCGCCTCAGCCCGTGCGAGTGACCCTGGTGGCCGTGGGCGATCTGCTCATGCACCAGGATGTGAAGCGGGCCGCCCAGGAGAATGCGGGCGGGTTTCAGTCCCTCTGGGGGGACCTGAAACCGCTCTTCCAGGAGGCCGATATCGTCTTCGGGAACCTCGAAACACCCATCGCGCCCACCACGGGCCTTCCCGGCCGCCCATTCGTCTTCAACGCCCCAGCTGAATTACCAGATGCCCTCAAGGCCAGCGGCTTCACAATCCTCGCCATGGCCAACAACCACGCATACGACCAGGGCATCTCAGGTGCCGTGGAGACCCTGGAGCGTCTCGAGGCCGCTGGGTTGGTGGGAATCGGCAGTGGGCGCGATAAAGCCCAGGCCGAACGCCCCCGTATTCTGGAGCGCAAGGGCATCAAGGTGGCCTTCCTTGCCTTCACGGATCTCTTCAACATTAATCTGAACCGAGAGGGGAAGGGCCCCTGGGTACGGCCCCTCAATGATTCCGTCCTGGATGCGGTGAAGGCCGCGCGATCCCAGGCGGATCTCGTGGTGGTGAGCGTCCACTGGGGCATCGAGTACGAACACCTGCCCCGGCCTCGGCAGCGAGACATGGCCACCCGGCTCATCGGCGCGGGCGCGGATCTCATTATCGGCCACCATCCTCACGTGCTTCAGCCACTGGAATGGCTCGAGGCCGAGGGTCGCAGGGGGGCCGTGGCCTTTTCACTGGGCAACTTCATCAGCAATCAGGATCGGCACTATCAAGAACCTATGGCCGTGGCCGAGGGGGACAACCGGGATGGCGCGGCGCTGGTGGCCGTTTTTCAGAAGGATCCCCAGGGCTCGGTGCGCCTCGAATCCGTGCAGGCCGAACCCCTCTGGACCGAAAACAACTGGGTTGCCTTTGCCTCGGGACAGGCCACTCGTCGGGAAATCCGGGTGGTGCGGGCCTCAACGACCGGAGGCCTCCTGGGCAAGCGCCGCGCCCGCATTGAAGAAACGCTTTCCCCAGCAAAGACCAGCTTCGTGCCCTGAGTCTCAGCCCTTGGGGGCGGGCTTGGAGAGGCCGAGGATCACACCCAGCACCAGTCCCCAGAAGGCCGCGAGGCCGATCTGGAATTCCTGGGGAAGGCTGAAAGTCAGGGTGTGGGCGGGCACCCAGAACCAGAGCAGGGTCCACCAGGCCCGCTCGATGCCTGCGAAGCCCTTCTCGCCCAGGATCAGGTTGTCCTCCAGACGGTGGAAAGCCATCATCTGTGGGCCAAAAAAGACATTGGTGAGCAGTGAGATCGCGAAGGCTTTGCCTGCGCCGTGGGCCAGGAAGGTCGGCAGCAGCGCCTTGTCCAGGAGCATCTGGGTGAAACCCTTCATGCCTGTGAACCCGTACTTGATGATGATGCCGAGCAGGGCCCAGGCCAGGGCCTTGGCCGCCAATCGGGGCCAACTGCAGGGAGTCGCGAAGCGCCGCTGCCGGGCACTGGCGGCGACGATCTCGCCCAAGGTGCCCAGGAGGGCGAACTGGAGGGCAGCAGAAAGGAAAGGGTGGGCCACCACCCAAGCGACATAGGCCTGAAGCATGCTGAGCCTCGCAACAGAGAGAGGCCAGGATAGCCACAGAGAGGCGTGCGCCGGATCACTCGTGAGGTTGCAGATGCCCTCGCTCCACGAAGCGATTCACCAGGCGCTCCGCGATATCGATGGCGTAGTCGATATCACCATCGCTCAGGGCGCTGCTCCCCGCGGCGGCCATGGAGTTCAGCAAGTAGAGCGTGTAGTGCTCGATTCTTCGCAAGCGATGGGAATCGGGCAGGGCGGGAATCGCAGGGATGGCGGGATCGGGCATGGTCGAACCTCCAAGGAACCTGATGGCAACATAGGTCCTTGTGGGCTCCAGCGCCGCTGTTCTAGGTCCGCAGCTTCCGCAACCCGAGAAGACCAACGCCGAAGAAAATGGCCATCGGGGCGAGCACCCCCCAGAAACCAGGAATGTCCCCGGCCTTGGCAGCACCGCTGAACAGAGCCTGGGCGCCCATGTAGAGGAGTCCCGCGACCAGGGCCAGCCCTAGGGCCTGCCCACGTCCACCTCTGGGACTGGGAAAAGCGTAGGGGAGCATGGCAAAGAGCAGCATCGGCCCCGCGAGCCAATTCATGAGGCGCCCCCAAAGCATGACGGCCCGCTCTGGATCCGGAGCCCATCGATTCCAGCGAAACAAATCCGGGGTGCTGGCGACCTTGGGATTGACCACCTTGCGCAGGGCCTGGTCGGGGAACAACTCTCCGGCGACTGGACCAGGCACCCAATCCATAGAGTTCCAGGGCAGCTGCTCCGAACGAGGATCCCGCATGTCCCACCGCAGGAGAATGGGGGCTCCCCCATTCTGGGGCTTCAGGGGGAACCCCCACCGGATGGAACCATCCAGGAACCAAAGAACGCCCGTAGAGCCAAGATGAAGCCAGGGTTTGACCCGTAGATGCTTAGTGGGCCGATTCTTAATCCTGTTGTAGAGGGCGTCTGATTTGCTAACCATGGCCGGGGCGATGAAGGCCTGCAGAATGAAGGTCAAAACGAGCAGAGTGCCCCATGCCTTGGCGCCCGCACGCATCCACTGCACGAGGCTCAGCCCGCCGGCTCTAAGGGCGACCCATTCTCTGGATACGGCGGCTTCCGACAGGGCGAGGACCCCCGCCAGCAGAAAGGCCAGGGGCAGCACAATGGCAAGAAAGGGGGGGAGGTTGAAGATCCAGTAATGAAAAAACACAATGACCGGAACCTTGTTTTTGGAAAGATTGCTCGCCACGGTGGCAAAGTCCAGTAGCAGGCTGAGGGTGAGGAAGGTTCCAACAGTGGCCCCCCAGTTGCGCCACCAGAGATTGCGAGTCCACCGAGCCAAAGTTCCCTGGTCACGGTGGGTTTGTTTCAACCATGCAAAAAACTGGGCTGGATGGGGCAGGACTCGTTTGAACAGATCTCCGCTGTGACGTGCAAGGGGGGCCAGGTGATTCAGGACGAGCCGCTTGGCCCAGGACAGAACATCTCTCAAAACCCCGGGGGCCGATTGATGGGGGCGCAGGCGTCTTCTTAACAGCAGAAAGCCTACGATAAGAAATCCCCAGGGGAGCGCCAGCATCGCGTACACTAATTTATGTTTTCCGCTTAAAATTTGATTACTAAGAAGTTGGTCAATTATGTAGTAGACCAGGATAACGCCGAGGCTCTTCAGGATGGCGCCACCGCGCTGGAATCGTGGGTGCCCCATGCCGAGGGCTATACCCAGCAGCAGCAGGGCACAGGTCGCAATTGGCAAGGAAAAACGACGCCCCAGTTCAACTAGTGCGTTTCCTGAAGGTTGTTGAAGGAGTTGGCGGGTCGACAGGTATCTGACTGGAGTGGCCGGGAGGATAGTCCGAGTCGAAGCGGCGGCTGGAATGGCTATGCTGAGTGTTTTCTGTGATATGTGAACAATACTTTCATTCAATCTCTGAAATAGCGTGCCATTCAGGTCTCGGAACTCCATGTTGATCTGGAAGAGCTGTCCATCCTTCTCGACCCGAACCCACTCCATGGAACGTGCCACTAGATGTTGCACGCCCTGAGGGTTGGCTTCCATTACATGGATCTCGCCGGAAGTGTCGATCCAGATGGCGTTATTGGGTTTGTCCTGGGGGAAAAACGGGGGGCTGCCGGGTTTGAGAACTCGGGTTTCAGCGTCATCAATCATCCGGGCCTGGATGGCCTGTTGGATTGAGTTGGTCTGGGGAACCAGCAGATGGGAATTGAGAACGGTAAGCGCCAAAAGCACGGCAGACATGACTGCCCAGGGCTTGAGAATCGAGCGGAGGCCGACCCCCAACCCTTGAGCGGCCACCAATTCAGAACCTTCGGAGAGGTGCTGGCTACCCATGAGCCCACCGAGGACCGCCGCCATCGGGAAGACCATTCCAAGAATTTCGGGCACCTGAACAAGCAACGCAGGGATAAGCCATCGGTAGGAAGCTCCGATAGAAAAGATCTGGTTGGACTTGCCCACCAATTCGTAGGTGAGGATCAGGCCGCCATAGAAAAACAGGGCGCCCAAAAGGGGTTGAGACCAGCGTTTTAGGAAGTATCGAGGGAGGGTTGGGAGCACCTGATTTAACTTTCGATAATGTATATTATGTAACCTATTCGATTTCGAATCCTAGATGACTTTGGCGGCAAGCAGGTCGTGTATGTGAAGAACTCCCTGCACTTGGTCGTCGATTCCAACCGCTAGGAAGGTGATTTTGCGAGCTTCCAGCACCTGGGCCGCCTCAATGGCGAGGGATTCGGGATCGACCATGACGGGTTGCCTTGTCATCACATCCCGGGCGGCGAGTGTGAGCGGGTTGATTCCGGTTGCCTGAGCCTTTTCCAGGGCTCGCCGGATATCGCCATCACTGACAACACCCAAGAGTCTTCTACCGTCGGTGACGGTCGTCATTCCCAGGCGCCCCTTGGTCATCTTGCCGAGGACGCCGACCAGATCGGTATCTTCCGAGACGCTTGGAAAATCGTCATGCATCAACTCGCTTGTTTTCAATAGCCTGGCGCCGATATTTCCAGCAGGGTGAAATTGCGCGAAGGACTCCAGGGTGAACCCTGTCTTGACCATGTGATCGGCAGCGAGGATGTCGCCCCAAACGAGTTGTAGAGTCGTGCTGGCCATCGGAGCAAAGTTCAAGGGACAGCCTTCGCCCTGGGGGAGGTCATAGGTGAAACACCATTTTGCAGCCTGGGCCAAGTGGCTCTGTTTCCGGGCGGTGATCGCGCCGATGGCCACGCCCATTCGGACCAAACTGGGGATCAAACGCAGGACCTCTTCGCTCTCGCCGCTGTTGCTGAGCAGCAGCACCGTGTCCTGGGGGGTGACCATCCCGAGATCCCCGTGGAGGGCTTCGGCGGGGTGAAGGAAGAAACTCGGACATCCGGTGGAGGCCAAGGTGGCCGCGATCTTCTGGCCTACAAGTCCGGATTTCCCCATCCCGCAAACCACCACCCTGCCCTCACTGGCGGCCACATGGGCGGTCCAGGATTCCACCACGGCGGGATCCCAGTTCCCCTGAAGGGACTCCAGCGCCGCTCGTGCGGCGCCCAGCACCGAGTCGGCGGCGCGGGTGCGAGGGGCGCTGCCATTCGATTCTGTCGGTTCCTGCGCCACGGCGACTCCGCAAAGGTTTTCTCACCCATGCTAGCACCGGGCCTGCATCCAGGCGGTAGACTGATAGCTGAACTGCGCCAGAGGCGATCCTGGGAGCCCCATGTTGAACATTACAGATGTCCGTATCACCCGGATCGAGGGCGATGAAAAGCTGAGAGCCTTCGCGGCCATCGTGCTGGACGAATGCTTTCTCGTCGGGGATCTGAGGGTGGTGGAGGGCGAGGAAGGCTATTTCGTCGCCATGCCCAGCAAGCGCAAGCGGGATGGCTCCTTCAAGGACATCGCCTTCCCCTTGTCCAACGAGACCCGGGAATACATCGAGCAGAAAGTCCTGGTGGCCTTCGAGGCAGCCACTGGCACCCGCGCCATCTCGCGCCTGGAAGCCGGGGAGACCCCGACGGTCCGCCCCGATCTTCTCGGAGTGGAAGAATTTGGCTTTACGCCCAAGACAAATCCCTGACTGGACCGAAACCCGCGCCCACGCTAGACTTTCGAAACCGCTGGGGAGTCGCCAAGTGGTAAGGCAGCAGGTTTTGATCCTGCCATACGAGGGTTCGAATCCTTCCTCCCCAACCAAGCAGCAGAAGGGCCCCGGTTCGGGGCCTTTCTTTTGCTTGGCGGGTCCAACAGGATTGGGTCAGATCACTGGGGCGTAGACGTTGTCTCGCTGCCAGGGCTCGAACCCGGCGGCCCGGATCATTCGATTCATCTCCTCCCGGTTGACGGAGTAGCAGGTTCCGGCGGCACTGACCACGTTCTCCTCTAGCATCAAGCTGCCCATGTCATCGCATCCATAGTTGAGGGCGAGTTGGCCGGTCTTGCGGCCCATGGTGACCCAGGAGCTTTGAATGTGTTCGAAATTATCGATGTAAATTCTTGCAATACTGATAGTTCGGAGATATTCGGTGTCTGTCGGTTTGGGGATCTTTCCTTCCCAGACAGTGTGTCCGCTCTGGAAAGGCCAGGCTGCGAAGGCCGTGTGTCCGCCCCCGTTACCGCGGGCAATGGCCCGATCCTGCTGATCGCGAAGCACGCGGAAATGCTCGATCCGCTCGGCCCAGGTTTCCCCGATGCCAAACATCATGGTTCCCGTGGTGCGCAGGCCCACCTCGTGGGCGGCTTCCATCACCTCGAGCCAGCGCTCGGGGCCGCCCTTGAGGGGTGCGATGCGCTTCCGGATCCGATCCACCAGGATTTCCGCGCCGCCTCCGGGGATGCTTCCCAGCCCTGCGTCCCGCAGGTCTCGAAGAGTCTTCTGGAGATCCTGCCCGCTCAGTTTGGCCATCATCTGGATCTCCACGGGAGAAAACCCGTGGACCCAGATGCCCAGATCGTGATGCAGGAAGCGCACGAGATCCAGGTAATAGTCCCAAGGAAGATCCGGATTGACGCCGCCCTGAAGCAGAAAGCCCGTACCGCCCACCGCCTTGGTCTCTTCCGCCTTCTTTTGTAGCTGTTCCCGCGTCAGCACATAGCCCTTGGCATCCCCTGGGCGATGGTAGAAGGCGCAGAAGGTGCAGTAGACATTGCAGATATCGGTGTAGTTGACGTTCCGATCCACGACGTAGCTAGCTCGGGAAGGATCGTTGTGGCGGTTTCGGACGGCGGTGGCAGCGAGAGAAAGGTCGGCCAGGTCCGCCTGTTCAAAGAGGCGCAGGGCCTCTTCCTCCGTGACTCGTCCACCGGAGAGCGTCTTCTCTAGGATCGCGCGCAGGGAATTTTCGCTCACTTGACCTTGTACCCCATCACGATGAGGCAGCGCCGACAAACGCACTCCTGGCCCTGGATTCCATGATCGAAGTGATCCAGAGCATACTCGTTCCGGCATTTCTCACAGACCTGCCTGGCAACCTTGACATTCTCGGCGGCGGTGGGGGTAGACTCGGACATCATTTCCTCCAGGGTGGAATCAGGTTACCGCGAAAACAGAAGGGGCCTGGACGACCAGGCCCCTTCTGTTTCAGATTCGATCGATCACTCGGCAGCTTCCGCGGGAGTCATGTCCTTGACCCCGGTCTTGAAACTGGCCTGTCGCTTCCCGGCATGCTTGTGAGCCTGGGTCTCGAGCTTGTCGAGGGCCTGGGAGAGGCTCGCGTACATGTCATCGGTCTCGGTGCCCGCCAGGAAATCACCGCCACGCGTTTTGACGGAGACTTCCGCCATGTGTCGGTGCTTTTCCACGCTGAGCGTAACGTGGACGTCGATGATGTCGTCCAGGTAGGGGGTCATTTTCTGGAAGCGTTCTTCCGCGAATGCGCGGAGCGCTTCAGAAACCTCTACGTGGCGGCCGGTGAAGTTGACCTTCATCGCGGACTCCTTATGGAAAGGGCCTTTGGCCCGGGGGAAACTCGGTAACCCAATCAGGTGCCTCTAGCGTGATTCCGGTTCCTACACTTCATCGGCGCCGACGGCGCGAAGCTGGAGGAATCTTCATCTCCTCCCGGTATTTATTGACAGTGCGGCGGGCCACCTTGATGCCGTCCCGCTCGAGCAGCCGGGCCAGCGTTTCATCACTCAACGGTTTGGTGGGGTCCTCGGCCTGTACGAGCGCCTTTAGCTTGTGTTTCACCACGGTGGCGGAGACATCATCGCCGCTGGAAGAGCCCAGCGAGGCGCTGAAGAAATAGTTCAGATCGAAGAGACCCTGTGGCGTGTGGATCGTTTTGGCCTTCACTACCCGGGAAATGGTGGACTCGTGAAAGCCTGTCGCTTCGGCCACATCTCGAAGCACCATGGGACGGAGCTTGACGACCCCCTGATCCAGGAATTCCTGCTGCAATTCCACGATGGACTTGGCGACCCTCAGCACGGTCCGATTGCGGTCCTCGACACCCCGGATGAAATCTCGAGCGCTGCGGTACTTGTCCTTTATAAATTCTTTGTCATTTTTTGCCTCGGATGAGGCCAGGAATGTCTTGTAGTCGCGATTGACCTTCAGGCGCGGCATACCCTCATCGTTCAAGTAGATGCGCCAATTGCCATCCTCTCCTTTGAGGACCACCACATCGGGCTTGATGACCCGCTCGGATTCAGGATCGAAGGCCCGTCCAGGCGCCGGGTGAAGGTGGCGCAGAATGGCCAGCGCCTCGTTCAGCTCATCCTCGGTGCAGCCCAGTGCCTTCCTCAGCTTCGGGTTGTCCCGCTGGGTCAGGAGATCCGAGTGGGACTCGATGATTCGCACCGCCAGGTCATCGGGCTCGGCCCCCGCGTGCCGAAGCTGCAGGAGCAGGCTTTCCTTCACCGTGAAACAACCGATTCCCGAGGGATCGAACTCCTGCAGGATCTCGATGAGTTCACGAAGATTCGCCACATCGATGCCGATTTCTGCGGCCAGCTCGTTGACGGAGGTCTCCAGACCCTGGTCTGGGTCCAGCCTTAGGAAACCCTTGGCATCCACGTGATCGATGAGCCGCTCCACCATGGGGGCGCGTGGATCCTCCACCTCGAGAGTCTGGTAGAGCTGACCAAGTAGATGCTCCTGCAGGGTTTCGGTGCTCGTGAGCCGGTCTTCCCAGCTGGAACGTTCGTCATCGGGGAGGCTGCTGGTCCTGGGGATATCCGCGTCCCAGGAATTCTCGGCCCCCATATCCGTTTCCTGAACCTGGGCCACCCCTTCCTCGGTAAACCCTTCGAGGTTGGCTTCTGGGTTCATCTCGGCAGCCGCGTCGAGTAAGGGACCAAGGTCGACGGTGTCGACACCCTCGGGCACTTCGCCCCCTTCTGCGGGAGCGAGTTCCTCGAGCACTTCGGAATCATGCCCTTCCTCGATGGCCTCGAGGCTCGGCGTTTCGTCGCCTTCCACCAGTTCCAGAAGGGGATTCTCCTCCAGCTCACGTTCGATGGTCTGGCTGAGTTCAAGCAGATTCATCTGCCAGAGCCTCAGCTTGAGCTGCATGGCCGGAGTCAGCGCCAGGGTCTGGCTCTGGAAGAGGCGCTGGGAAAGATTCTGACCGAGGTTCGCCATGGTCGCCTTAGTCCAACCGGAACCGTTCGCCCAAGTAAACCCGACGGATGTCGGGGTCCTCAGCGATTTCCTGCGGCAGGCCGTGTTTCATGATCATCCCGTCCGCCAAGATATAGGCCCGGTCGGCAATCTGCAAGGTCTCGCGGACATTGTGGTCTGTGATGAGCACTCCGATCCCGCGTTTCTTGAGGTCATCGATGAGTCCCTGGATTTCGAGCACGGACTTCGGGTCCACACCGGCGAAGGGCTCGTCCAGCAGCATGATCTTGGGGCTGGTGACCAGCGCTCGAGCCATTTCACAGCGGCGCCGCTCACCACCGGAGAGGCTCATCCCCAGCGTGTTGCGAACCTTGTGAAGGTGGAATTCCTCCAGCAACCGTTCGCAGCGTTCATGCTGCTCGGATTTCGGGATTGGCTGAAACTCACCCAGGGCCATGAGGTTTTCCCAAACCGTCAGCCCCCTGAAAATGCTGGATTCCTGGGGCAGATAGCCGATGCCCTTGCGGGCCCGGCGGTGCATGGGCATGGCCGTGATGTCCCTGCCCCACCAGTGAATCTCCCCGGCATCCGGGGCTTCCACACCGACCACCATGTAGAAGGTCGTCGTCTTGCCTGCACCGTTGGGGCCCAACAATCCCACCACTTCCCCCGGTGCGACATCCAGAGAGACTCCTCGCACCACGGTGCGGTCGCCGTAGGATTTGCAGAGGTTGCGGGCCTCGAGGCGGATCTCCTGGGTTTCCGTCATGGTTTCACCTCGGCCAGACCACGTACCCGCCCCTGCCAGCGGACCTTGGGGGAAGCCGGATCGGGGTCCAATTCCAAAGATTCTCCCCATCCTTCGCCCATGCGCCCCCTCAGTGTGACGGAACCCCTGGCGAGGACCTGTTTCACCACGTTCCCTGGGCCCAGCCTTACCGAGATGCGATCTGCCTGCAAGCGCCAGCCCTGGCCCTGGCACTCCACCCTGCCCACCAACTGGACTTCGCCGCCCTGGTATTCCGCCCGGTCGGCACGTACCCGGAAATCCCCATCCATCGCAGTGAGAGCGCCGGAGATGCCCTCGGGGAAGGCGACCAGACCTCCCTTGCGGATGATGCGGGGGCCCGCCAGACGCTCGCGGATGCGGGTCCAGGTCGCGGGACTGCCCGTAAAGGTCCAGGTGTCGTTTTCCCAGAAGATCCGGTTGCCGCGAAGAGTGCCTCCCTGGGTGACATTGGCCTTCACGGGACCGGCAAATTCCCAGCGCCGAGGGGATCCCTGGCCTGCCCCGGCAGTGAAGGTTCCCTGCTCACTGCGCCCCAGGACCGGCGCCTGGATGCGCCAGGTTCGCTCGGTTCGACGGGCCTGCATCCTTGGACTGGTGAGGCTCTTCGTTCCCCAGGTGATCACCGGTTGGCCCTCGGCCCACGCCTCGCCCACGGTCAGTGCTTCCGGAAGATCCGGGCCGGGACCTTCCCGCATCAAGACCCTGGGGGCTCGCAGCGTCAGGCGCTCACCATCCAGTGGTTGCTCCCAGTGCACATTTCCTTCCACCCGCAAGCCGGCGGCAGTCCAGCGCGCGCCCTCGGCGCGGAGACCTTCAGAGCCACCCTCCACTTGTCGGGAGGCTTGGAAGGCCAGCAATTCGACTCGCTCGATGGGTTTGCCTCCTTCGGGTCGGGGGGCACGACCGCTTTCTGAATCCCCCCTCCACCCGTCCGCTCGCTCGAAGTGGATAGGTGCCGACCAGCGAATAGACTGTTCTTCCAGGTCGGCGCTGCCCGCGGAAATGGTGCCGCCTTCGAGGGTGGCCTTGACCTGATCCAGGTGGCCCTGACGAAATCCCAGGGTCAGCCAGAGGCGCTCGGCTTCGAGCCGCCTCACGGCGCCGGGATCCGTAGCGATCCAGACCACGGGCCCCCTATCCACCACGAAGCGGCCATCCAGCTCACGGCGCCAGCCCGTAGGCAGGAACCAACGCCCTCGGCCCTGGCCCTCGAGCCCCTCCCATTCCAGCGGGGCTAACCCTCGCCAAACGCCCTGCTCCCAGAGCAGCGCGGGGCCTTGCTCCTGGATCGTTCCTCGCCCCAGCACTGGGGAGCCCTGAGGGAGACTTGCCTCGACGTCCATGGGCCCCTGCAGGGTCCACTTGCCCGCGGCCCGATGGCCCGAGGGCGAGGTCATCTTCCACAGCGTTTCCGGCTCATCCAGGCGGGCCTTCACCTGGGTGAGTTCCAGATCCTCCTGATCACCAACAATCCGTTCGTAGTCCAGGCGGAATACCCGGGCCTCGCCCAATTGCTCGGTAATCGTGCCGAACCTGCCCTCGGTGCCGTGGAAGAGATCGCCCTTGGCACGGGGTGCAAGGGGACGGGGGCCCAGGGAAATATAGAGCCCACTCAGGGCCACCACACCGCCCAGGGTGGCCCAGCCCGCATATTTCCAAACCCAGCTGCGGGAACTCAGGAGACTCCGCATTCTCATGGGGCCTCCTCGCCATTCACCAGGGAATCAACCCGCCAGGAGCGACCCCAGCGGGGATGGTCCTGGGGTGACACCGCGAGGGCCAAGTCGCGACCGACGACGAGATGAGTTGCCTGGTCCTCGGCAAAAAACCAGGTGAAACCGCTCTTGATGCCTTCCAGGCGGAATTTCCGATGCCCCTGACCAAAGGTGCTGCTGGGCTCTGGTAGACGCCCTTCCATCACCACCAGGGGCTCGGGGAAACCTTGGCCGAAGGGCTCGAGGGTGAGCAGATCCTCCGCACTGGGAATGTCGCCAATGCCGGCCCCATCGACCGCCAGTCCTGGCTCGACACGAGCCTGCGCCTGGGTCTGGGCTCCTCGGATCAGCGCCTGACGCACGAAGGGCAGGCGCGAGGCCTCGAAACTGATACCGGCCGCAGCGCGGTGGCCACCCCCGGAGCGGATGAAGGGCTGGATCGTGGCGACCAATTCCGTGAGGTCGAAGCCTTCCGGTGCCCGAAGTGAACAGTGCGCGATGCCATCCTGCAGGGTCCCCACCCCCGTGGGGCGGCCGCTTTCTCTCATCCGGCGGGCCGCCACAATGCCCAGCACGCCCTTGTGCGCCTCCTCTTCGAGCACGAGGTCGAAGGCTTCCCCGTCGGGGGGTGGTAGGCAGGTCAGGAGTTCCTCCTGCACGGTTTTGCGGGACTGATTGAGAAATTCCACCTGCTCCCCGAGACGCTGGGCCTCGGCCGAATCCCGGGTCAGCAATAGCCGTACGGCATCCTCGGCGCCCCCCATTCGGCCCACGGCATTCAGTCTGGGGGCCACGCCAAAGGCGATTTCCGAGGCCTTGGGCACACCCTCAATCCTGGCCGCCTTGAAGAGCTCCACGATTCCGGGGCCGTTCGCGCCGCCGAGGGCACGCAAGCCCCGCTTCACGAGCAAGGCGTTCTCACCGTTCAGGGGCACCATGTCGGCGACACTGCCCAGGGCCACCAGCTTGAGCAGGCCGTCGAGAAAGGGGATATCGGCAGGCTCCGGGAAGGGCACCGCGTCCAGCAGGGCCTGGCCCAGCTTGAAGGCCACTCCGACCCCGGCCAGGGTGCGGTTGGGATGCTCACCCAGAGCGGGATGGAGCACCGCCACCGCTGCAGGGAGCACAGGCCCTAGCGCGTGGTGGTCCGTGATGATCCAGTGGATGTCCAGGGCTGCGCTGGCGGCAACTTCTTCCACCGACCGCACCCCACAGTCCACGGAAATGTAGAGTCCCGGGCCTCCGCATTCGCGCAGCTCGCGAATGCAGTCCAGATGTAGGCCGTAACCATCATTGAAGCGGTTCGGGATGAAGAATTCGGGTCGCCCCCCGAGCTTTTCCAACACTCGCACCAGGAGAGCCGTGGCCGTCACACCGTCGGCATCGTAGTCGCCGTAGACGAGAATCCGCTCACCTTCACTCAGAGCCTGCCTGATACGCGCCACGGCCTGGGCCATGCCCGCCAACAGGAAGGGGTCGTGGGCCTTGGACCAGTCGGGATTCATCCGCCAACCCAGGGACTCAACGGTGTCCTCCCCGCGCATCCAGGCCA
>JAYREN010000015.1:0-29329 GCA_041908845.1 Holophaga sp.
CATGTTGTTGCCGTGCTGAAGCGCCATGTCCACCGTGGCCTGGAGATCCGGCGGCGTGAGGCCCATGGCGCCGAGGGCCGCGCGGGCGGCCCGGAACATTCGGGGTAGGGCGATGCCCACGGTGCAGTTGAGGGAGCAGCGCCCGCATAGGGAGCAGCGCCCGAAGACGGCATCCACCCAGGCCCGGGCCATGTCCTTGTCCAGGGCCTTGGCCCCCACCAGACCGGGCGCAATCCGCCCCATGGTGGTGAATTCGCGCTTGAACACCGCGGCGATCTTCTCGAGCTTGGCAGCGGGAACGTTCTCCAGCTCCGGCTGGGCGCGGTAGTAATGGCAGCTCTCTGCGCAGAGGCCGCAGTGGACACAGGTATTCAGATAGGACGCATCCGCGGCCCCCAGCTTGGCCCTGAAGACGTCCAGACCACGCTTGAAGTCCGCTTCTGTGAGCGCCTCCAGACGGGATTCCAGTTCATCGTGCTCTGACATGGCGGCTCCTCAGGCTCGGCCCAGACCCGGCGGGAACACGCCCCGGCGCCCGAAGAAGGCGCCGGAGTGATACCGGGTGGAGAAGAAGAAGACGCAGTGCCGGATCTTGCCCAGGGGCACATAGATCAAGAGCGCGGCGGTTTCCAGCAGCCAGGGCGAGGTGAGACCCGGAACGAAAACCGCGAGCCCGGCCAGGGCGGCGAAGGCCGTGGCGAGGCCATTGGAAAGGTAGTCATCCACACAAGAAAGCCCCCGCAGATGAGGCTTCAGGACCCGTTTGAACAGCAGCGCGCAACCACCTAGTGCGCCTCCCAGCGCGAGGACCGACAGGATCCGCGAACCGCCCCAACCCGCCAGATGCATCACCAAGAGGACGAAGGCCGCGAAAACTCCCGTGTGGTAGAGCATCCCGGCGAAATAGGAGAATGGATTCATCCTCACGCTCTCCTTGGCCTGGGGCGCCATGCCCTTGGTGAAGGCGTAGCGCACGCCCGCCTGGGCATCGCCGCTGGGTGGCGCGAAGAGGCGTCGCGTGCCGAAGGCCCGGGCGCGACCAAAGGCCACGGCCAACGCCACCGCGCACCAGGCCGCCGCAAGGAGCACCACCACGTGCAGGGTGGCCATGCCTACACGCAGCCGTCAGGCTTGGGCAGGCCCGCCAGCTTGCAGGCTCCCTTGGCAGGTCCGCTGGGGAAGAGATCGTAGATGCGCTTGAGAGGAACGCCTGTGGTCTTGCAGATGGAGCGCACCATGGGCGCCGCCTGGTGTTCCTGGAAGTGCTGACGGATGAAGCGGATCACCGCCCAGTGGTCCTCGCTCAATTCCGTCAGGTTCTCTTCCTGCTGGGCCAGCACCAGGGCGAGCTCCTCGCTCCAGGCGCCCGGATCCACCAGGAAGCCTTCCTCGTTCAGTTCGATCTGGGTCCCATTGAATTCGATGGCAGCCATAGAGCCTCCGGCAGAGTGGGGAGGAACGTCCCGAAGGGGATCGTATCGTTTGCATATGCGGAATAATATTCCGTTATGCGATACTTTGGAGGATAGTCCACTCCGCTTCCTTTCACAATATCTTCCAATCCCTGAGAACGAATTCCGTCCCCAGGTACCCCACGGCCAGGGAGATTTTCAGGCTGGAATATGTACCTGGACCAAATATGGGTTCTCGGGCCCGTAGAAGTTCAGCCTGCCTTTTCGCCCACCATCAGAAACACCGGGAACTCCTGGATGCCTGCGGAGGTCTGCCGAACCACCACACAGGGCGTGGTGAACTGAACGTTCTCGAAGCCCGCCTCCAGCATCTCCCGGGCCAATGCTTCGCGATCAAACCCCTTGTGGCCCTCAAAGTCCGGCCCGTGGAAAGAGCCATCCTCAAGATCCAGGTCCGCAATACAGAGTGCACCGCCATCCCGCAGCAAGGTATGGAATCGCGCCAGAATGGCCGCGGTATCCGGGATGTGATGCAGGGTCATCAGCGTGCAGATCAGGTCGAAGCGGAGCTCCGGAAGGGGTCCCACGCTCAGGTCCAAGGCCAGCGAGGTCACGTTGCGAGCGCCGCAAGCGGCGATCTTTTCTTCGAGTACCTGCAGCATGCCCCGGGAGGTGTCCGCCAGGGTGAGGTGCGCCACATGGGGCTGCAGCGCGAAGCCTAGCAGACCCGTGCCGCATCCATATTCAAGGACTTCCCGGTCGGCCAGAGAGCCGATCTGACCCCGGATGGCCTCCGCCACCCGCTGGGCCCGCTCCACCTTGGCGGGATCCGCATCCCAGGTGCGCGCCTTTTCGTCGAACTCATTCATGGTCATGCCTCTCTCTGCCAAGAAAGGGGGGACCGCCTGCTCCCTGCGGTCGCGATGTCCCCCCTTCGACCCCCACATGATGTCCTGGCAAAGCCCGGACATCACGTCTGGCTCTTCCAGCGGGTTTAGAAGGCAGCCGTCAGGCTGAGGCCCAACCCCATGTCGGCCGTGTTCTCGTTGTGGGTGATGTTGTTGAGGTAGCGGAACGTCAGGGTGGCGTTCTTCCAGACGGGCCAGTGGAAACCCAGATCGTGCTGGAGGCTGCCCCGATCCAGTTTCTGGTAGAGCTGGGGCTGCAGGTAACCGCTCTGCGCATAGAGCTGAAGGAAGGGCCGGAAGCGCGGCCATCGGCGGTATTCCCAGGTTCCGTGGGCGCCCCAGCCATTGCGCATGCCCCCGAATGCGAGCTGATTGTAAGGCGTGCTCCCCGGTGGCCGCCCGACATAGGCCCCCCCGAAATAGAACACATGCCGAGGCGCAGGTTGCCAGCGCCCCGTCACCCCCAGGGAGTGGTCCCAACCGGAGCGATAGATATCGTAGGTGGTCGTCGTCGGCGGTTTGAGGGTGAGTTGGGCTGACAGGGACCAGGTGGGACCATCCAAGAATCGATGTACCACGCCGAGGAGCGAATCCTGGGTCTTGCCGCGAATGGTCTGGTCGCTGTAGAAATCCAGGTTGCCCCGGGTCATCACCACCAGCGTCAGACGATTCTTGGCGATCCGATCCCGTCCAAACTGCTCGAATCCAAGGGAATGGAAACCCTCGATGACGTTGTCCAGGTAGCCACCTCCGTGGCTCTGGAACGGAAGCTCCGCCCAGAGATCCGTATTCGCCGTCAGCCCGTACCGCACCCGCAGCGTGGTGCGGCTGAATTCCTCGTCGAAGAAGAAGATCACGGGCACCGCGGCGTACTCCGCAGCGTGGGCCAGCACGAACTCCCGCGTGAGCGTCACTCGCCCCTGAGCATCCCGGGGCGCCTGGGTCTTGAATACATCCGAGAATTCAAAGGTATTGGCCCGAATGGTATCCAGGGCCACCCGCCACCGGCCTTGGCCCACCGGGGTCGGGTCCACCGGCTGATAGGCCAGGGTGGGCAGGTAGAGGGGAAACATCTCCCGCGTGGGAATGGGCCCCATCTCCATGGGCTCCTGGGCCACCAGCCCCGGCGCCAGCAGCGCCGCGAGCACTCCGCGCCCAACCCTTTGTGTCCACCCCATGGTGCTTCGCCGTTCTCCGAAAGGTCAGAGCACCCGCTGCCAGGGGCCTGCGTTGTATACCTCGACATACCCAGCCTGCTTCAAGAATCGCTGGGCGTAGGCGCTGCGACTCCCGGAAGCGCAGCAGAGAATGATGGGTTTGGCCTTGGTCAACTCCCCCATCCGCTGGGGCAACTGGTCCAAGGGGATGTTCAGGCTGCCGGGGGCCGATGCTTGAGCGAATTCGCCCGAGGTACGCACATCCACGATGAGGGCCCCCTTGGCCTTGAGTTCGTTCATTTCGTCCACGCGAATGCCTCCTCTTACCAGGAGTAAGATGCGCCGGAGCACGAAGAGTGCCGCGAAGGCGACAACGACATAGAGGATGAGGCGGAAGGGATTCATCTGCAGGCTCAGGTCAGCGCTTGATAGGAGGCCTTGGCCCGCTCGCTGACATGGCCGCACACCAGCTCACAGAGATCCGCCACCAGGGGCAGGACGGGCCTGAAGAACACCGTGTTCCCCTCGGGATTCCGCGTGACGAGCCCCACCCGCACCAGGCAGGCCAAATGCTTGCTCGCGTTGGCCTGGGAGAGGCCCGCCACTTCGGCAACACCCCCCTGGCTCAGGGGTTCCTTGGATTCCAGCAGCGCCCGCAGAATCTTCAACCGCGAGGCATCCCCCATGGCGTCGAAGAGACAACTCACTTCATCGATCATCGCGTCGCTGGCCAGGAATGGTTTCATTTCTACTCCACAACCAAACGGTAATATTCCAAGCCGGTATTGTCAATGCCCCAGCCGCGCCCGAGGGGCCTTTCGTTAAACTCCTCCCCAGGAGTACCCATGCCCACCCTAGAGGAACGCGCCAAAGCCATCCGCCTGGTCTGCACGGACGTGGACGGGGTGCTCACTAACGGTCTGTTGCACGTTGGCACCGACGGCGCCCACACCAAGGCCTTTCATGTACGGGATGGCGCGGCCACGGTCTACCTTCAGCGCTGTGGCATCAAGGTGGCCTTCATCTCCGGCCTGGACAGCCCCTCCACCTGGGCCCGGGCCAAGCATCTGGGCGTGGAGGACTGCTTCGCGGGCAATCTGGAGAAGGGCCCCGTGCTGGAACAGCTCTGCGCGAAATACGGCCTCGCCCCCGAACAGGTGGCCCACCTGGGCGATGATCTACCGGACCTGCCCCTCCTGCGCCGGGTGGGCCTCGCCTGCTGCCCCGAGGATGCCGTGGCCGAAGTGAAACAGGCCTGCCATCTGATAGTGCCCGTGCGCGGTGGCCAGGGCGTGCTGCGCCCCGTGGCCGAATTGATCCTAAAGACCCAGAATCTCTGGGACAGCGTCGTAGACAAATACCGGGAGTGACCTTCATGCGCCTGCGCCCCGCCCTGCTCTCTCTCCTCCTCGCCCTTCCCATGAGTGCCCAGGTGCTGGAGCCCAGCATGCTGGGCATTCAGGGCCGCATCAGCATCCCCGAGGGCAGCATGCGCGATGCCCTGGGCGGCCTGCGGATTCCCGGTTTCGGCGCGAGCCTCTTTGCCGAACTGGATCTGGGGGACAGCCTGCATGCCCGCGCCAGCCTCGGCGCCGATCTCTGGCCCCAGGGCAAGGGCAACCTGAGCAGCGACGATCGCCAGATCCAGGCCTTCCATCTGGGAGGTGAAGTGCTCTACTTCCTCCGGGACGAAGGCGAAAAGGAACTGCGCGGCCCCTACGTAACCGCCGGCCTGGCGGGCTATGCCTGGTCCCTGGGCAAGGATGTGAGCGCGAACGGACAGAAGCGCCGCGTGCTTCACGCCGCCGCCACCCTTGGCCTCGGCTGGCGCCTCGCCCGCCACCTGGATGCCGAGGTGAAGGTGCTCGCAGGAAGAATCGATCCGGGCGTGGATGCGATGGCGTTGATGGCGGCGCTCAACTATCGATTCTGAGGATCCTGATTCAGCTTCCCCAGCAGATGCTCGGCCACGCGTTCCGCGGCGCCAGGTTGGCCGAGGTGGGCGCGCACGTCCGCTAGGTCCTTGCGGATCGTTACAGCATTCGCGGGATCCAGGAGCTTGGACAATTCTTGTCCAAGGCGCTGGGGGTTAACCTCGCCCTGGAGGAGTTCCGGCGCGATTTGGCGCCCCGCCACCACGTTGGCCAAGCCGAAGAAGGGCACCTTCACGAAGCGCCGGGCCAGCGCCAGCGTCAGGGGACTCATGCGGTAGAGGATGGCAAAAGGGGTGCCCAGGAGGGCCGTCTCCAGAGTAGCGGTGCCGGAGCACACCAGGGCGGCATCGGCATAGGCCCGCGGCGCGTAGTTCTGGCCCTCCACCAGGACGATGGGGGCGCCCTCCAGGAAACCTTCGACAAAGGTTCTTTCCAGGGTGGGGGCCACCGGCAGCACCCACTGGACTTCGCGATGAGCGGGATCTCCGCGCCAGGCCTTGGCCAACTGTGCGAGGGGCGGCACTAGGCGCTGGATTTCCTCCCGGCGGCTGCCCGGCAGCAGGGCCACCAGCGGGCGCTGGGAATCCAGCCCTGTCGCGCGGAAGAACGTCTCGCGGTCTACCTCGGGCCGCACGGTCTCCACCAGGGGATTGCCCACCCAGAGGGCCTCCACGGGGAGTCCCTGAAAGAGTCGGGGCTCGAAGTCGAAGAGGCAGTACAGCGCATCGAAGAGACGACCCATCACGGGAATGCGCCCCGCCTTCCAGGCCCAGACCTGGGGGCAGACATACTGATGCAGCCGCACCGAGGGCAGGGCCTTCCGCAGGGACTTGGCCAGACTCAGATTGAAGCTCTGGTAGTCGATGAGCAGGGCCGCATCGATTTTTTCTTCGGCCGCCACCCGCAGGATTTCCTTCTTCAGGGCCAGCAGTTTGGGAATATGGCGAAGCACTTCCACGAAGCCCACCACGCCCAGCTCACCCACATCCGCCAGCTTGCGATCCAGGTGCGGCGTCATGCCCGCGCCGCCCACTCCGATGATGCGCAGGCCCGGCTCCCGGGCCTTCAGCTCCCGCAGAAGTTCGGCGCCATGGAGATCGCCACTGGCCTCACCGGCCACGACCAGGAGCGTTGTCACGGGGTCACCTCGGGGAAGTAGATCATGGGGTGGGCGGCCTCGAGCCGCCCTATCGCGCACGTCGCGGTTTCCGGGTTTGAAGCCGGAACGGCCACATTCCAACGGTAGCCCAGGCGACGAAGTCCCGCGAAGTCATCTCCTTCTTCTCCCACGGCGCAGAAGATGCGGTCGGAAAGGACTTCCAGATCGGCTCCCACACCCCCGTCCCAGCAATAGCCCACGGCTTCGCAGTTCATTTCCTTGAGCAGGGTCACCAGGGCTGGACCCGCGCCGGGGGCCGGACGCAGCGCGAGCTTGACCCCTCGGCCCTGCAGCGCCTCCAGCAGGGCCTCCAGGGCTCCCAGGAAATGGGTCGATTCCGCCCGGTCCCCGGGCGCTCCGGTGGGGAGGATCAGGAAATCGACGCCCAAGGGAGTGCGCAGGGCCTCGCAGGCTTCCACCACTCGCGACTCCCCCCAGGGACGGGCGGGCAGGTGCAGGGCGTGGACGCCGAGCCCTTCCCTAACGGCCTTCACCCAGCCGGGATGCAGGCCACCCTCCCAGGAAAGTTCCAGGTTGCGGAAGGGAATCCAGGGCGCAGGATCCTGATGAGCGGACAAAAGGGGGAGAAAGCGCATCCAATGATTATGATGAAGCCCCGGAGGGCCGCATGACTCACGTTTTCACCCTGGAGGAGGCCCGCCACCTGATGCCCCAGGTGAAGGCCATCACCAAGCCTGTCTTCGACCTGGCCGCTAGTCTCAGCCAGGAACTCCACAACATGGAGGAGCAGCGCAACGAGGACCGGGCCGAGGAGCTCCGTGAGCGCCTTCAGGTGCTCGTCACCACCTGGGCCGAGGCCATTCGTGATCTCGGTCCCGAGGTGAAGGGGCTCTGGCTCGTGGATTTCGACTCGGGCGATGGCTACTGGTGCTGGTCCTTCCCCGAGGAGGATCTGGGGCACTGGCACAGCTACGAGGAGGGCTTCAACGCCCGCGTGGCCGTGGAGCATCGACCCGCGCCCCAGGGATGATCCTGGCGCCGCCCCTCTCCTTTCGCGAGGCCGTACTGGCGCTGGTCGCCCGCATTCCCTGGGGTCGCCTCGCCAGTTACGGGCAGATCGCCCTGATGGCCGGATTCCCCCGTCGGCCCCGGCAGGTGGGCATGGTGCTGAAGGGCCTGCCCGAAAGCACGGAATTGCCCTGGCATCGGGTGGTCAACACCCACGGCTATGTGCCCAGCAAGGGCCGCTGGTGGGGTGCGCAGCTGCAGATCACTCGCCTCCGCGCCGAGGGGATCGCCGTGGACGAACTGGGCAACCTGGACCTGGAGCGGTACCGCTGGGATGGGGGCGGAGGTTTCCATCCACCCATTCCCCCACTGGAAGGCACCGATGGGACGGAGTCTCCCCACAACCCACCGAAAAAGAGGCCCGCCCGTACCCGTTGAGGCGAGACTTGAGGGATTCCAGATTCGCCCTGGATCGCCGTTCCCGCCCCGACTCCGGACCCAGCCCATGCCCTTTCTCCATGCCCTAAAGGCCTGCCGCGCCCGGCTGCGCACGTCAGCCCACTGGCTGCTCGTGTTGGCCTTCCCTGTCCTGATGGCGCCCATCCTGTTCTTCACCCTCCACCAGGTCACCTTGCGGGGCATCCTGCAGTTTTTGAGTCTCCAGGCGATCTGGACCCTCGGTGTTTTTCTCGCGGCGCTGCCCTGGCAATGGCATTCCCAGGGTCGCCCCCTGATGGCCTGGGTGCGAGGCATCCTGCAGTCCCTGATCCTCGTGATTGGGCTGGCGGCGCTCGCGGGCCTGCTGCTGGCTGCTTTGAGCTCCAAGAGCGACAATTTTTCCATGCGGTGGGCAGGCTTTGGGGCGGGATTGATGGTGCCACTGCTCATGCTCCTGGTTCCCGTTGGACTAGTAGGCTCCCGCATCGAACGGATGGAGGCGGAGGCCCAGGCCGCCCGCACCAAGGCCCGAGAGGCCCAATGGATGAGCCACCGTGGCGCCTTCAGCCCCCATCTCCTCTTTCGGAATCTGAATCATCTGGCGGACAGGGCCCCTGGGGAATCCCGCCTAGCCGAAAAGGGGCTCCTCGATCTCGCCGCCCTCTATAGGCAGTGGCTCATTGAGGCCGAGAAACCGCTGATCCCCTTTTCCGCAGAGCGAGAAATCACCGAGAACTACCTGGCCTTGGAACAACGCCAGCGAGGCGAGCGGCTCCGTATCCGCTGGATCCTCGATCCCAGCCTGGATGGCCGACCCGTTCCACCGCTTCTTTTCCTGCCGCTGCTGGAAGCCGTGCTCTCGGACGGTCCGGGCGAGGACACCCTGTCTCTAGAGTTCCGCGCCATCCTGGAGGGTAGAGATCTCATCCTGGGACTTCAGGTCCGTGGGCGGGTCTCCGTTCCCGGGGAACAGTCCCTCGCCCAAATTCGCCAGCGCCTTCGAGCGGTTTTCGATCAGGGCAGTGACGTCACGATCGAAGCCTGCTCCACCGGTTGGGATGCCCGCTTCCGGGTGCCATCCTTGAGCCAGGGAGGTCGCTCATGATCCTCAAGGACGCCCTCGCGGCCATTCCTAAACGACTCAAACGCCCGTTGGTCTACACGCTGATCGTGGTATTCAGCGCCTTCTACATCGCCTTCTCGGCGGTGATGCCCATGATCATGCGCCATCTTCCCCCGCCCACACCCTGGGTCCAACCGCTCACTTTCTGGTACGCGAGCTTCCTGGTGCTCGGCGTGGTTCACATGTTCGCCCTCACGGCCCTGCCCTGGCAATGGACCGGGGACTCGCGACTCATGGCACCTCCCCTTAGGGGCGCCCTCCAGTCCTTCATCACCTGCCTGGGAATGAGCCTGCTCAACATGGCCGTGCACTATCCCCAGATCAGGAACACCTTCGCCTCTCTGCCCGCGGAACTACCTCGAGCCTTCGTGGTCACCATGGCCGTCATGGGCACCTTCATGGGGGTGGCCTTCAATGCTCTGGTGGGTTTCGCCACCGCCTACTGGGAAACCCGTAAGGCCGAGAAGGAGCAGGCGCAACGTCAAGTGGAAGAGGCGCGCTGGAACCTGCTGAAGGCCCAGATGTCTCCCCATGTGCTCCTCAACAGCCTGAACGGCCTCGCAGAACTGGTGCGCGAAGATTCGGCCGCCGCTGTGAAAGGCATGCGGGATCTCGCGGACATCTACCACCAACTCCTGATCCTGGGAGATGCGCCCAAGGCTCCCCTCGGCCACGAGCGGCGACTCCTGGAACGCTACCTCTCCGTGGAACAGCTGCGTCTCGGCGATCAGCTCCAGGTGACCTGGGATTGGGCAGACGGACTGGATGAACTGCCGGTGCTGCCCCTGCTCCTGCAGCCCCTCGTGGAAAACGCCCTCAAGCACGGCATTGCCGCTTCCCCCGAGGGGGGCCTCCTGCGCATCGAGGCCAACCAGGCCAATGGTTGGCTCAATCTGACGGTGGCCAATACCGGGCGTGCCCAGTCCCCCAAGCCCAAGCCCGGAGGCGGCCTGGGCCTGCGGAATCTGAAGTCGCGGCTGGAACTGGCCTACGAGGGCCGGGCCACCTTCCAGCTGGTGAAAGAGCAGGAATGGACCCGCGCTGAAATCAGCCTTCCCCTGGAGCTCCCATGACGCTGCGAGTGGTCCTGGCCGATGACGAACCTCTGGCCCGCAAACGCCTCGGTCGCCTGCTTCGCGAGGCCGGCTGCGAGGTGATCGCCGAATTCAGCCAGGGCCGGGAAGTGCTGGAGTGGTTCAGCGAGGCCCACGAGGCTGACGCCCTCTTCCTCGACATCCAGATGCCGGGCCTCACGGGCCTGGAGGTGCTGGCCGAACTCGCAGACCCGCCACCGGTGGTCTTCGTCACCGCCCACATCCACTACGCCATCCAGGCCTTCGAGGCCGCGGCCGTGGACTATTTACTGAAGCCCGTGGCCGATGATCGCCTCGCCAAGACTCTGGAGCGCATTCAGCACCGAGAGATCCCTCGGCGCAGGGGCCCCGAGTTGGCCGCACTCATCCCCGCCCCCACGGAACGGTTTCCGGTGCGCGCCGGGGAAGGCTTCGTCTTCCTCGATCTGCGCAAGGTGACCCACTTCGAGGTCTGCGAAGAAGTGGTCTACGCCTGGTCCAACGAGCGCTTCCGCACCAACTGGAACAGCCTGGCCGAAGTGGAGGCCATCTTCCCCGGCGAAGACCTGCTGCGCATCCATCGCCATCTGCTGGTGCGCCCCCAGGCCATCACCGGCTTCAAGCCCCTGATGGGCGGCCGCGGCGAAGTGCGGGTAACCGGCGGCAAGACCCTGGAAGTGAGCCGCAGCTCCGTGAGCAAATTGAAGGCCATCCTGGGATTGCACGGCAAGGGCGAGGCCTGACGAACTACGGACAGATTCACCCCAGTTGCTTCAGCCGCTCCGCCTCGTGGGCGGCCCGCAGGGGTTCAAGGATGGGCTCGATCTGGCCCTGCATGAAGGTGTCGAGCTGATGGATGGTCACATTCACCCGGTGATCCGTGACGCGGCTCTGGGGGAAATTGTAGGTGCGGATCTTTTCGCTGCGATCGCCGCTGCCCACCTGGGACTTGCGCAGGGCCGACGCCTCGGCATCCACTTCGGCCTGGGCCTTGTCGAAGAGGCGGCTGCGCAGCACGGTCATGGCCTTGGCCATGTTCTTTAGCTGACTGCGCTCGTCCTGGCACTGCACGACGGTGTTGGTGGGCAGGTGGGTGAGGCGCACAGCGGAGTAGGTGGTGTTCACGCTCTGGCCGCCCTTGCCACCGGAGCAGAAGGTGTCGATGCGCAGATCCTTCTGCTCGATCTGGATTTCCACTTCATCGGCCTCGGGCATGACCGCCACCGTGGCGGCGGAGGTGTGAATTCGGCCCTGCGTTTCGGTCTTGGGCACGCGCTGCACCCGGTGAACGCCGGATTCGAAGCGGAAGACGGAGTAGGCACCTTCGCCCTCGATTTCGGCCACCACTTCCCGGAGTCCGCCCATATCGGCTTCGCTCTCGTCCAGCACGGACACCTTGAAGCCCTTCCGCTCGGCGAAGCGCACGTACATGCGGAACAGCTCCGCGGCGAAGAGGGCGGCCTCTTCTCCGCCCGTGCCTGCGCGCACTTCGAGGATGACGTTGCGGGCGTCCTTGGGATCCTTGGGCACGAGCAGCTTTTGGAGTTCCTCTTCGCCAGCGGCCAGGGCCGCTTTCAGGTCGGGGATCTCCAGCTCGGCCATCTCCCGCAGATCGGCGTCCATGGTCTTGTCGGCCAGGATGCCCTCCGCTTCCTCCAACTGCTTCAGGCGCGTGCGCTGGGCCTGCCAGGCCAGCACCACGGGCTCCAGCTCGGCCCTCAGCTTGGTGAGCTCCCGTAGTTTCTTGGAGTCGCTGACGATGGCTGGATCCTGAAGCTGGGCTTCCACCTCCTGGAACTTGGCATCAATGGAATCAAGCTGATCGCGCATGGGAGTCCTGGAGGGGGGAGATTTCCGGCAGCTGGTTTTGCATACAAAAAAAGAACGGGCCGAGAATTCGGCCCGTTCTTTTTTTGAGAATGGCTAGGCCTCGACGGCGGGCTCGGCAGCAGCCTCTGCGGCGGGAGCGACCTCGGCCTTCTTCGCATACTTCTTGTTGAACTTCTCGACGCGGCCTGTGATGGTCATGTCGCGCTGCTTGCCGGTGTAGAAGTTGTGGCAGGCAGAGCAGACTTCCACGCGCATCTCCTTCTTGGTGGAGCGCGTGGGGAACTCGCTTCCGCACTGGCAGTGAGCGATCACGTCGTGGAGCTCGGGGTGGATCTTGGGCTTCATGGCTTCCTCCTGGAACCGACCGGAGGCGCCTGTGCCCGCGGCTTGTTCACGCATAAGAGAGACAGTCTATCCCGAAAGGGCACAAGGCTCAACGGGTATTCGTGAGTGCTACCGTTCCTCGCGGGTGGCCAGCACCCAGCGCCCCGCCAGGATGCGCCGCAGATTCAGCGCCACCAGCACCGCCAGGGTAAGGGTGAAGCCGAAGGCCAGTTCGAGGGTCCAATTGTAGCGCCAGCGCGGGTGGAAATAGGCCATCTGGAGGAAGTCCAGGAAGGTGAACGCGAGGGTCTCCACCACGGGTTGCCAGGCGGGTCGGCCTTCCGAATGCCGCTCCACCAGGTAGCCGGTGAAGGCGCCGTACATCAATCGGCTGTAAAGAAAGCCACGGTGGCCGGTGAATCCCAGGGGGATGGCGAGGAGGGCGCCGAAGAACACCGAGAGAAAAATGCGCATCCCGGTCCCGAACCGCTGCCAGCGGCTGCGCACCAGGAAGATTCCCGTGCCCACCGCGAAACCATGGGCGGTGCCGAACACCAGGGCGTAGTACCAGGGCCACTGGCCCTGAAGCCAGAGGTAGCCGCCGGTCACCAGACCCAGCAGGGCACCCGCCAGGAGGGCGGTTTCGGAACGATGAGTGGTATCGCCGCTCTCGCCCTGGGCGATCTCTCGCGCTAAGGCCTCCGGAGATTCCTTTTCGGCCAGCAGAGTCCGCATGCCACTCTCGCTCAGCAGGCCCCGGGCCTCGGCCTCATCCAGGAGGTGCGCCTCCAACTCGCGAAGCACCAAGCGCCGCCGCCCCGAACCCAGCCCAGAGAGGCCGCGAGCGACCTCATCGAGATAGGCAACCAGGGCGTGGATCACGGCTGGGCTCCGAGGCGGTCAGGCTTCATGCCTTGGGCCCCACGAAGGCGTCCACCATGGCGACGAAGGCGTTCCACTCGACCTTCTTGGCCTCGAGGAAGGCCTTGCCGGCGGGCTGAAGGGCGTAATAGCGACGATCTCGACCATTGGGCTGGGTCTGCCAGTAGGAAGTGATGAATTCAGTGGCTTCAAGCTTATGGAGCGCGGGGTAGAGTGCCCCTTCTTTCAGCGTGTAAGTGCCCTCGGTGCGCTGCCGCACGGTCTCGATGATCTGGTAGCCGTACATCGGGCCATCCTCGAGCAGGGATAGGAGCAGAAGCGGAGTGCTCCCCTTGAGCAGTTCACGGTCCATAAGGCCTCCCGTTTAGTCCCAAGTATTACCTCGCAAGGCGATGGTGTCAAGGCTCACCCGGGCGTACGCCAGGGCAGGCGCAGCGCAGACCGCGTCGCAGGGCCAGTCTCACCCGCCCTTCATGGCCTCAGTAACCGGAATGCGACTGGCCCGCCAGGCCGGGAAGAATCCTCCCAGCACCCCCATCAGCACGCTGAAGGCCACCCCCTGCCCCATGAGGTTCGGGGTCACCGCGAAGGCGAAGCTCACATCCGAGAAGGTCTCGAAATTGGTGGTGCCCGTCTGGATGTCGTTGAAGGTCAGGGCGATCCCCGCGCCGAGCACCCCTCCGAGAGCGCAGAGCATCAGGGCCTCCCACTGGAAGCTGGCGAGGATCTCCACCCGACGGTAACCAAGCGCACGCAATGTGCCAATCTCCGCCGTGCGGCTGGCCACGGCGGCGAACATGGTGTTCATGGCCGCGAAGATGGCCCCCACCGTGAGAATCACCGTGATGAGGTTGCCCAGGATCTGGATCGGTTTCCCCGCCTCAGTCTGCTGGGCGTAATACTCGGCCTCTGGTTTCCCTTCCAGCTTCAGGCGCTTGTCCTCGTCGAGGAACTGGATGAAGCCTGGCACCTTTCCCGGGGATTGCAGCCGCACCAGTAGCGAGGAGTAGCTGGTGCGCCGGTGGGCCTGCATGAGAGTCTCCACATCCGTCCACACCTCGGAATCGAAGGCTGAACCACTCCCATCGAAGACCCCCACGACGGTCCACGGCTGACCCGAAAAGTAAATGGCTTCCCCCAGCCCGATCTTGGCAAACCGCCCCACCATCTTCCTGGGCACGACTAGTTCGGGCAGCCCCGCCTTGAACCATCGGCCTTCGATCAAACGCACCTGGGGGCGCATGCGAATGCCCGCAGCCTCGAGGCCGCGGAAGGCCACATTGGTGGAACCGCTGCCATCGGCCAGTTCCAGGAGTTTGACCACCATGCACTCGCTGCTGGCCAAGGGACCCCCGGCGTCCCGGGCGAGGAGCGGATAGGTCTTCAGGATGCGGGACCGATCCCGCTCCACCGAACTGTTCAGCTCCACCCGGGCGCTGGGGCGCAGCACAACCACCTGATCCGCCCGCCCGCTGCTCACGAAGGCGCGCGAAATGCCCTGGGACAGGGAGAGAACCACCACGAAAATAGCCACCACCACGGCGATGGCTCCCGCCGTAGAAAGGGTGCTCACCTTGCGCTGCCAGAGCGACCGCCAGTTGTAGCTGAGGGGAATGGGATGCTTCAGGGCCGCCCAGACCAGCCAACCCAGGTAGGGGACAAGGGGAAGAAAAAACCACCACACACTCATAGGGCCCTGAGTCCTTCCACAATGGACCGGCGGACCACTCGGTAGGCGGGAATGAAGGTGGAGAGAATGCCCAGCCCCATGATGGTGTGGAGACAGAAGAGCAGCGTCTCGACCGGAATCGTGAACTCCGTTAGCCAGGGCACCACTGAGCCAAGGCCCTCACGAATGCCGCCCGCCGCCAACCAGGCCAGCCCAAGGCCCACCAATCCACCCATGAGCGCCAGCAGGATGCCTTCCGCCATGAGGATGCCCAGCATGCGCGAGCCCGTGAACCCCATGGCCCGGAAGACCGCGACCTCCGTCGTGCGCTCACGGATGGCCATGGCCATGGTGTTGGAGGTGACGATGAGAATGGCCACCAGCACGGCACCGGTGATGGCGTGGATGATTCCCGACAGGTTGCCAAGCATCTTGAGGAAGGCCAGTTGGAAGGCGTTCTCCGTTTCGCTTAGGGTGGGTTCCACCGCATCCGAGAAATGCCGGTCGATGCGCTCTATGAGCCGGGGCACATCCTCCGGGTGTTTCGCCCGCACCCAGAAACTGCCCACCCGGCCCTGCATGTAGGGCACCCCTTCCTCCAGCAGCTTGAAGTGGAAGTACAGAGCCTGCTCATCCACGGGTCGCTTGCTCCGATAGATGGCCCGCAGATTGAGCCGCGGATTGATGGGAAAGATCGTGCCCTGAAGAGGGATCACGTCCCCCACCTTCCAGCCGTATTTTTTCGCCAAGGCCTCGCCCACGATGCAGCCGTTGCGGTCCCGCAGGAAGTCCTTCAGCTGCGCTTCGGAGTAATCCACGATCTCCTCACGGAAGATCCGCACAATGGGCTCCGGTTCCGCCGCAAAGTTGGCGAAGAAGTTCCGGGGATCCTGATAGATGCCCCCGAACCACTGAAGCGCCATGACCCCATCGACCTCCGGCTGCTGGCGGATCCAGTCCTCATAACGAAGAGGCAGCATGTTCGTGAGCGAAACTTTGTGTCGCACGGCTACGCGGTTGGAGGCGTTGGGATTGTTCGCGAAGCCATCCAAGGTGGCCAGAATGCTCTGCAGCGTGGCCACGAGGAAGACGGATACCGCCAGGAACAGCACCGTGAGAATCGTCCGCCGCCGAGAGCGGAAGAGCGAGCGGAGAACCAGGTGAAAATACTTCACGGCGCACATCCTGTGCGCCGCCCTGCGGGCTTCGCCTTCGGCAAAGTGGCCCTCCGCTCCTGCTTCGGGCTCACGCCGCGACCTGTGCGCCGCCCTGCGGGCTTCGCCTTCGGCAAAGTGGCCCTCCGCTCCTGCTTCGGGCTCACGCCGCGACCTGTGCGCCGCCCTGCGGGCTTCGCCTTCGGCAAAGTGGCCCTCCATCGATCAGGCGCTGCGCGCCTTCCCGCTCGCCGAGGCGCGCGGCGATGGAGCCTCTGCTCCTGCTTCGGGCTCATCTGTTCACCTCCACGGTGCGATCCAGCACTCCCTTTTCGAGGTGGATCTGGATCCGGGCGTGGTGGGCGGCCTTGGGGTCGTGAGTCACCATGAGGATGGTCTTGCCAACTTCTGAATTGAGCCGCTCCAACAGCGCCATGACTTCCTCTGCATTTCTGGCGTCGAGGGCTCCCGTGGGCTCATCGGCCACGAGGATATCGGGATCCGTTACGATGGCCCGGGCAATGGCCACGCGCTGCTCCTGCCCCCCGGAGAGTTGACGCGGATAGTTTTCCATCCGGTCCTCCAGATTCACCATATCGAGGGCCTCGAGCACCTTTTCGCGCCGCTCCCGCCGGGATAGGTCCGTCAACAAAAGCGGCAATTCGACGTTCTCGAAGGCGTTGAGTACGGGCACCAGGTTGTAGTTCTGGAAGATGAAGCCCACGTGCCGACTCCGCCATCCGGCAAGCTCATCGTCATCCAGTTCATTCAAGCCGTATCCGCAGACCTCGATGCGGCCGCCTGTAGGACGGTCGATGCCCGCGATGAGATTCAGCAGCGTGGTCTTGCCACTGCCGCTGGGCCCCATCAGGGCATAGTAGCCGCCCCGAGGAATCTCCAGGTCGAGGCCCTGGAGCACCGGGATTTCCAGGGTTCCCCGCCAGTAGCTCTTGGCCACGGCCTCGCACTGAATGATGGGCTCTCCGGCCATCATCGTTCCTTCACCTTGATCCGGGCTCCTTCCTCCAGCTTGAAGTCGGCGGGAATCATCAACAGAGGCTCGTCCGGAGCAATGCCCTGCACCTCGTAACCCAGTGGGTTCTCATTCAGGATCTGCACGGGTTTAAGAGTCGCTCTTCCATCCCGCACCACCCACACGGCACTGCCATCCTTGCGCTTTACGACCTGCTCCCGCCCCAGGAGGATCACATCGCTGAGGTAGGGATCTCCCAAGAAGGTCACTTTGGCACCCATGTCGGGCACCAGGAGGGAATGCTTATCCTGGAAGGCCACTCGCACGATCACGACGGCCTTCTGACGATTGGAGGTGGGATAGATCTCGCGGAGCTGGCCCTTGAGCACTCGGCCCTTGGCATCGTTCTCCAGGGCATCCACCCGGATCTCGGCCGGCATACCCTTGCGGAGCTTGGCGATGCCGCTTTCACTCACTTCCGTTTCCACTTCCAGGCTGTCGAAATCGGCAAGGATGGCGATGGCGTTAATGGCATTGGCACCGCCCGCACTGCCCGGGCTCACGGTCTCGCCCAACTCCGTCAATTTCTGGGTCACAGTCCCCGCAAAGGGGGCGCGCAGGACCATGTTCTCCAGGGTGGCATCCTGGTAGCGAAGCTGGGCGCGCTGCACCAGGGCCGAGCTTCGAAGCCGGTCCAGGCTGGCCCGGTCCAGCACACCATCCTTCACCAGGGCTTCCGCCCGCTGGAGATCAAGCTCGGCCTGCCGGAGGCTGGCCTCGGTCTGGTCACGACCCGCCTGCAGATCCCCGGCCTCCAGGCGTGCGATGATCTGCCCCTTGGCCACACGCGTGCCCTCCTCCACTCCCAGCCAGGCCACGCGCCCCGGAACCTTGGCCGAGAGGGTGGCGCGCCGCCGGGCCACGATATAGCCCGAGGCCGAGTGCAGCGGGTTCCGCTCTCCGGCCTTCATCAACGTGGGGCGCCCCACCGCGAGGGCGACGGGCGCGTGCTTCTGGACCCAGGTAAAGACCCCAGCCAGGACTCCCAGCCCCAGCAGGATGGCCCATCCCCATGGAAAGCGTTTCTTGATCCTGCTTGGGCCATTGCCCATAAACCCCCCTGACGCAAACGTTGAACATTCAAGTGCGGATTCCAACAGCCTCGATCAAACCCTTGGATGCCGACAGCACTCCGTCGCACACCTCCACTGGCGGAACACCCCTGGGATCGTTCAGATACGACTCTAGGGAGGGCCGTGGGTATCCGCGTCTGGCAGTAGCTTCCATTGTCAGCGTTCATGCCTCGGCCCCGAATCAAGGTACGAGGAATTGCCCTCGATAGGCTTGACCAGAATTGCGGAAATTCAGTGGAGTTCGCGCCTCCGTGTCACCCATCGCGTATCCGCCGCCGCGAATCGCCGGAGGGCCGCCCGATCCTCCGGGCTCGCGAAGTCAATGCCCACCCGGGGCCCCACCAGGATCCGCTCCGGGGCCTTACCCTTGCGCAGTTCCAGTCCACCCGCCCCGAAGAGTGGATGATCGTTGAAAGTGCGGTCCAGGGCGAGGGCCTGGGCGACCCGGCCTGGCCCTGCAAGCAGTTCCGGCCCCTCCAGTCCACCTCGGCGCGCCTTTACCGCCTCGAGCCCCGTCACCGGCTCACAGGCCCGAATGAGCACGGCGGCGGCTTCGCCTGCGGCGCCCGTAACGAGGTTGAGCATGTGGTGCATGCCGTAGCAGAAGTAGATGTAGGCCCGACCGCCTTCCTCCCACATGGGCGCGTTGCGCGGGGTCCGCCCGTGCCGGGCGTGGCTGGCGCTGTCCTCCGGGCCGCCGTAGGCCTCCGCTTCCGTGATGCGCAAGACGATGCCGTCCCGGCAGAGGTGTTGGCCAACCAGCTCCCGGGCTACGATTTCCACGGGCCTCAGGTAGAACGATCCGGGGATCAGGCTTCCGCTGCGGAGCACTTACAGCGTCCGGGGAAGCGTCCGCTCGGGGAAAGCGGAGATCAGCAGGTGGGCGTGGTAGAGCATGAGGCCTTTCCGACGAAGAGATCAGAGGTCGTGATGGTGTTCTCGCCGCTCCCGGATGTAGCCAAGGGCGCGGTCCTTGTCGCCATCCATCACCACATTGAGTTCACACCCAGGCGCCACTTCCTCCAGGTCGATGACCCGCACACAGCGTTCGATGCGGGTGCAATCGGGAAGGAAATGCAGCAACGAGTTGGGGCTCTCCTGGAAGAACTCCTCGTTGAAGAGGTTGCCTTCCTCGTCCGGGTAGAGGGCCAGATAGTGGATCTTGGCTTCAACCAGATCCTGGAAGAAATGCGTGCCGAAGGAGAGATCGGGCACGTAGTTCCCCTTTTTGCGGGCGATCTCCACCAGCAGCTGCGTGTTGTTGATCCCCGAATAGGTGATGCCCACGCCGAGGGTGACATCGCCTCGGCTCCCCCAGCGCCCCGGCCCCATCAGGATGAACTGGTGTCTGGGGAGCATGGCATTGAGGCGGCTGACGGCCTCCGCGACGCTCAGCAGATCCGCCAAATCCGGCAGTTTCCGGTATTCCTCGGGGTCCACGTACACCAGGTATCGGACATCCGTGATGTGGCCATTGGTGACGAACTTGCTCGCTGAAAAGAGTTTGCGCTCGAAGGGGATCTTGTGCGGCATGGAGACTTGGCGATCCTCCTCCATGCGGGCCTGGGGTCGACACTGCAGCAGGTAGAGATGCTGCCCGTCATGGGCGAATTCCAGGTCCACCGGCGACCCCATCGCTTGCTGAAGAATGGCCAGGATCTCCCGGATCTGGCTCACGAATTCCGTTTGTTCGCACAGCCCGGCGAAGGTGACCACCAGCTCGTCGGTGCCCATGTTCACCATGCCCTTCATGGGCTTCTTGAGGAAGCCGTCCTCGTTCACGGAGACCACTTTCTCGAGCATGGGAAAGGCGTCGCCGGTCTGGTGAAGCACCTCGCGAATGGGCAGCGATTCGAAGCGACCCGTCTCCAGATTGATGACATCGATGTGATTCTGGGCGTAGTGGACGACCTGATCCGGCGTCACGTTCACCCGCAGGTTGGGCTGGCCGGGACTGAGCATGAAGGGAAAGTCGCTGCCCACCCGATCCACGGCGCGAGTGCCGAGGCCTGCCACCATGCGCACGATGCCGTCCTCGCGCTTGAGCCGCGGGGACCAGCGGAACTCGTTATGGCTGAAGGCCACACCGGCGAAGGCGGGAAAGAAGTATTTGCCGACCCTCTGGCCCACCACCCGCTGAATGATGATGCCCATCTCCTCCACAAAATCGATGAGCCCACGCTCGAGACGGTACTCGATGGGATCGGGCCCGAAGACCGACGCGTAGACCTCCGCCACCGCATCGATGAGCGCCTCCAGGCGATCCTCCCGAGTGCCGGTATTGGCCAGGAACAGGCTGCGGTACTTGCCGGAGAAGGCTGTGCCTTCGCTGTCCTCTAGAAGGCTCGAGGACCGGACGATGAGGGGCCCTTCGCCCAGATCGTCCAGGGCGAACTGGAACTGGTGATACATCTCCAGCGAGAAGAAGGAATTCTTGAAAACCTGCTCCAGGTAGGGAAAGGTGTGGCGCACCTCATCCGGCGGCGAAAACTTCAGGCTCCAAAGGTCCTCGAGACTGTTGTGGCGCAGAAAGTTGTAGATCCCATCCGAGGTGATGTACCAGGTACGCGGTGTGCGAATGCTCTCCACGCGAGGATTGCCCTTGCCTTCCCGCTTGAGGATTCGGGAGGCGAGGATGAGGCCCGCGGCCTTTCCGCCCATCTTTCCATTGCCCTGGGCCGGACCCGCTACGTGACCCAGGAGTTTCCCGAAATCGTAGATGGAGAGATGGCGCTTGGCGATGCCAATGAACTTCAGGTTGTCCGTAAGAAAGCGCCGGATGAGCGCCACCCGCACGTTCTGGTCATCGGCCGGAGAAAGCGCTGGGTCTTCCTCGCGGGTTTCGCGACAGAAGCGATCCACGATTTCCGTGATCTCCACCAGCGGGATATCTCGCTTCTCCGTGGCGATGGCCAGGAAGCCGAGCTTGTCCTGCTTCATCCACTGCTTGATGAGGTTGTTGAGTTCCGCGTCCTCGAAAACGATGGTGGCCACATCCTGGATCTCGGCGAAGGTCTTGCGCAGCACCGCCATGTCCCGCTTGGGCAGGGGCGCGTTGGAGCCGTGGGAGGATGCCTCGCCCTGGGCGTAGATGGCCGGATCGAACTGGGCGATCATCTTGTGGACGCCCGGCACCCCCAGCTTGGTGGCGTGGTTCATCAGGCGCCGGATCAGGCGATGGTGAAGGTTGGGATCAATCTCGCCCAACAGGTCCAGGATCGCCCGCCATTCCGGCTTGCGCTCCATGAAGATCGGCAAGGCATTGCGACCGGCTTCTACAAGTTCCGGTCCTTCCTGTCGTGCCTCGGCGTCCTGACCAAGCTTGAGGGCCGTAAGGTCCACCAGCTTCTTCTGGTCCAAATGAAAGGGGCTGTCGGGGGCGCGGCTGGAGCGGTTCTCGAGGTAGACGACTTCCACCTCACCCAGCGTCTCACCCTTGACCAGGATGGGCGCCCGTAAGGTCCAGGTGCTCGGATGAAAGTCGGAACTTTCGTAGTGGACATCCTTGAAGAGAATGCGCGCGCGGCACACCTCTTCGTACTTGAACCCCCTGGGCAGTTCCTCCGCCACCCGCTGGAGGACCTGGGCGAAGGGCAGCTCCTGGTGAGCCAACAGCTTCGCAATCTGGAAGATGGTCTGGAGTTCTCGGGACTGGCCGAAGGTGTGAGAAGTCATTGGACCATCCACAATGAGGAATCTGGGCAGTGTACTGGACAAAACAAAGGGCCCGCGAGGCGGGCCCTTTGTTTTGATGCGGGAAAAGCGAAAAGCGATTACACCCAGCCGCGCAGGTGGCAGGCTTCGGCCACGCGCTTGATGGAGATCATGTAGGCGGCGTCGCGCATGTAGACCTTCTTCTCGCGGGCCATGGCGGACACGGCCTTGAAGGCGTTGGTCATCTTCTGGTCGAGCTTGGAGAGGACCTCTTCCTTCTCCCAGTAGTAGTTCATGTTGTTCTGCACCTGCTCAAAGTAGGAGCAGGTCACGCCGCCGGCGTTGCAGAGGAAGTCGGGGATCAGGAAGATGCCGCGCTTGTAGATCTCGGCATCGGCCTCGGGAGTCGTGGGGCCATTGGCGCCCTCGGCGATGACCTTGACCGTGGACTTGATCTTGCCGACGTTGGTGCCGTTCAGCATGTTCTCCTGGGCGGCGGGCACGAGCACGGTGACTTCCTGCTCGACCCAGGCATCGCCATCCAGCTGCTCCCAGCCGTAGCTCTTGGCCTTGGCGGGATCCACGGTGCCGAACTTGTCGATGGCGGCCTTGAGCTTGTCAAAGTCGATGCCGTCCTTGCACTTGTAGGTGTAGGCCTTCTTGTCCTTGTTATCCCAGCAGGAGATGGCGATGGTCTTGGCGCCGTACTTCTGGAGGAGGTCCAGGGTGTACTGGGCCACGTTGCCGGCGCCCTGAATGGAGGCGGTGGCGGTCTTGATGTCGATGCCCAGTTCCTTGAGGGCTTCGCGGATCGTGTAGACCACGCCGTAGCCGGTGGCCTCGGTGCGGCCCAGGGAGCCGCCCATGCCCACGGGCTTGCCGGTGATGACGCCGGGGTACTGGCCGCCCATGATGTGCTCGTACTCGTCCATCATCCACAGCATGTGCTGGCCGTGGGTCATGACGTCAGGGGCAGGCACGTCCTGCACGGGGCCGACATTCCGGGCCACATTGCGCATCCACCCACGGCAGATCTGCTCCTGCTCACGGTCGCTCAGTTCGCGGGGATCGCAGATCACGCCGCCCTTGCCGCCGCCGAGAGGAATGTCCACCACGGCGGTCTTCCAGGTCATCCAGGTCGCGAGGGCGCGGACCGTGTCCACGGTCTCGTGGGGGTGGAAGCGGATGCCGCCCTTCGCGGGGCCGCGGGCGTCGCTGTGCTGCACGCGGAAGCCCTTGAACACCTTCGTGGTCCCGTTGTCCATGCGGACGGGAATGCTGAAGTGGTACTCGCGCATGGGGTTGCGGAGGAAGTCGCGGGAGCCCTGGTCGAGGCCGAGCTTTTCAGCCACGGCATCGAACTGCTTCTGGGCCATTTCAAACGGGTTGAAGGCCATATCAGCCATTGAACAACTCCTTGAGGTTGGATTGATGGGTTTGGGCCTGACACCCAGGCGCCGTCCAGGCATCCCGCCTGACGCGAATACTCTAGCGCTGACTCAGCGAGTCGGAACGCGTGGGTGACGAGTCGTGATCATTAGCACTTAGACGAGGACTACTTAGCCTGCTGTTCCTTCATCTTCGCGGCAACCTGGGCCAGCTTCTTGGCGCTGACCTTGAAGTACACGTAGGAGACGGCCCAGGGCTTGCCCGCTTCCGACTGGATCAGGCTCACCTGCATGATGCTGGTGCCCTGGAAGCCCAGATACACATCCTGGATCTTGGTGTTGGTGGGATTGGGTTTCACTTCCATCACGCTGACTTCGGGCCACATTTCCGCAGGCACGCCCCGCATAACGCGATAGAGACCACCGGCCAGGGCCGCACGCAGCATCGCGGGGTTGTTCTTGACCTCATCGAACTCGGGGTTCGGACGCCCATCCGGGAACTTGGGCGTGGTCGGCAGCGAATCCAGCTTGTCGATGCTGAGACCGGCCAGATTCTCGGGAAGGGCCGGCTTGTCCGCGGCCTTGCCCTTCTTCGCAGGGGCGGTCTGAGCCTCGGCACTCTGCTTGTCGAGAGCATCCTGCAGATCCTTGCGGCTGGTTCCGGCCGCAAAGAAACCCTTCTCCGCGAGAGGCTCGAGGCCGAAGGTCTTGATCTCTTCCGCCGTGTACGCGATGCCCATGTCACCCGCGTGCTTGTTGAACCACCAGGCGGAGCCGTGAATGATCTCGGGATCCACCGGTACGATCAGGCTGGTGTGCTTCATGTCCTTGCGCACGGACATGTACTGGAGGTGCTTGAGCACCTGGAAGGGCTCCGTGATTGCGGTGGGAGCCGTAGTGGGAACGCTGTCCGTGGGCTTGCTGTCGCAGCCGAGGATAAGAGCGACGCCGGCAACGGCCGGAATCCAAGCGCGGTTGAAAGACATGATTCCTCCTATGGGATCAGACATAATAGTTCCGAATTGAGCAGGATTCTTCCAGCAGGGCACAGTGTACCCCATCCGCCTCGTCACCATAGGAAAGCCGAAGCTGGAAGGCATCCGGGCATTGGATACCCATTATCTGGGCCTCCTGAGGGGCTATGCCCGCCTTGACATAGTGGAAATCCCCGAAGGCAAAGGGGCCCAGGAACGCCAACTGGCCGACGAGGCCGTACGGCTGCGGCGCCTGTTCGAGTCGGTCCGATGCCCCGTGCTCCTGAGCGCGGAAGGCCCCCATCGGAGTTCCGAGGACTTTGCGGCCTGGCTGGGCACTCGAATGGACCGGGGCGACAGCCTGACCTTCGCCATCGGCTCGAGCCACGGTTTCGATCCCGCCCTCAAGACCGAGATCCGAGAGCATCTGAGCCTCTCTCCCATGACCTTTCCCCACGACCTGAGTCGGGTGCTGTTCCTGGAGCAACTCTACCGGGCCTTCACCATCCTGAAGGGAAAGGCCTACCACAAGTAGGCATCACCCGAACATCTTCAGGGTGTCCTCGATGGCCTTCATGACATGAAGCACGCGGAAGGGCTCCACGGAGATGAAATCCACGGCCCCGGCGGCAATGGCTCGGTTTCGCTTGAGGGCGACATCGTCCTCCAGGCCGGCCACCAGGATGGGCAGAGTGCATCCCTCGTTCTGGACCAGCTGATGAGTGAGTTCCAGGCCGCTCCCCACCCGCAGGCGCTGGTGGACCAACAGCAGTTTCACCGAACCCCAGTCTCCGGGCCCCAGCCCCGCAAGGGTTGGACGCACGCTGCCCCGCACATAGTCAAGGGCGGCCACGCCGAATTTCCGCCCCAGCGACTCGGCCACTCGCTGGGGAAAGGCCTCGCCTTCGGCGATCACCAGAACCATGGGGTCATGGCCCACGAGCACGCGGGCCTGGGATCCGGGACGAGCCGCCTCGGACTCCTCCTTGGTCTTTGCCCGCACGCCCTTGGGGTCGAAATCCTGCTTATCCCGCTGGGCCTGGGTGCGGAGCATCTCCCCCAGCCAACCCCGGTAGGTCCTCAACGCCTGCGGATCGGCGTCCTCTTTGAAGCGAAGGCCCACATGCCCCTCTGCAAAGTGATCTACCACCGAGGGCAGAACCAAATGCTTTTCCCGGTCCGGAGCGAATTCGAGCATCGTCCTCGTTCCCAGGCGCAGAGCCGCGTCACCGGTCTTGGGAACCAGCTCAACCCCCTCGTTTCCGAAGGCCTTGATCAGCCCATCGCGAATATCCAGGGTGTGGGTGGTGAAGGTGCAGGACAGGGGCCGCTCCGGCAGGAGGTCGGCCATGCGGTGCTCGTCAATGCACTTGAGCATCCGGGGCGAGCCGAAATGACAGCATTCCACTCCCTCCAGCCGCCCATGGCCCGCCAACTCAACGACGCTCTCGAACCTGCGCCCTCGGTCCTCCACTCCCATCAGCACTCGGGCCCCTAGCTTGAGATCCCATTGCCCACGCTCAACGTCCGAAACGCCCAGGATAATGCGGGAACCGTCTTCGCCCAGGACCGGGAATTCCTGCTCGAAGGCGCCGAATTTCAGGCGCACACCTCCCCCTGCCCGGCAGATCCGCTGAAAGAGCATCCGGATGTCCTCCGGCTCTTCAAGGTGAAGGTTGCGCACCATGCCCTTACTATCGGCGCCAGGTGCCTACTACGGAAGTTTCGTATGACATCCTGAGGCCCTCCTCCCCCCGGAAGCCATGGATGCCTCAAGGCCCGCTTGGATGCTAGACTTCCCTTTTGTGTTCAAGGCGATCCGAGGCCTTCATGCCCCATTCCAAGACGAACCCCACCCGGCCCGGCCCCCAGGCTCCTGCCCCCTCCGAGCAGTCCGGGGCCCCCGGGACCGTCCGGGTCCAGAAGCGGGACCCGCACGCAGCACCTGCCCTGCGGGAAAAGCTCTGTGCTACCTGCGGCAAGGCTTTCCAGGTGACCCCCGAGCAGAAATTCTTCGACTGCCCCGATTGCTACCGCAAGAGCTTTCCCCCCCACAAGTCCAAGAAGAAGGGTGAGGCCCAGGTACTGGTGCAGATCGAGTGTGCCCAGTGCGGCACCAAGGAATTCCTCAGCTTTGCGCCCACCGACCCCAAGACCGTTCTGTGCCGTTCCTGTTTCTCCAAGCAGAAACGGGAACAGAAGCTCGCCTCGCCACACTCCACTCGTCGTTAGGAGTCTATTTCGCTATGCGCCTTTCCCCCTTCCTCTGCCTTCCCCTAGCCCTTTCCCTTGCGGCCCAAACGGCTCCCGCAACCAAAACCAAGGCCCCCGCCAAGCCCAAGGCCGCCCCCCAAGCCAAGGATAATCTCGAGGCCCAGGTCGCCCGCCAGACCCTGGACGCGGTTCTCGACTCCATCAACAGCACCTGGTTCGGCGCAGCCTACCAGGACATCAACGCCGTCGACATCCAGGGCGGTCTGACCATTCAACTCTCCGCCGCCAGCCTCAACACCAAGGTGGACCAGCTGAGCCGCGGGCAGGTCAAGGGAGGCATCACCAAGGACGGCAAGGCCACCCTGCAGGTCAAGAGCACCTACTTCGCCAACTCCGATTTCAAGACCGAAATGACCGGCAGCTTCGGCAACCTGCTCTACTACCGCGCCGGCAACCGCGGCTTCCTCTACAGCCAGACCCAGAACGCCTACACCACGCGGGTGACACCCGGACCGAGCGACGCGCCACTAACCTACCTGGGCTGGTTCCGCTCCCTGCTCAACGACATCAAGGCGGTCTACGTCGATGGCCCCGTGTTCAAGGCCAGCCTCGGGAAAGAGGTCAGCTCGGGCGGCAAGAGCCTGCAGTCCCTCGTGTTCACAGCTCCCACCTCTGCCTACGATCCCAAGAAGCGGGAACAGAGCCTCGCCGACAGCCTCGGCTTCTGGAAGCGCGGACGCCTGGAGATCCAGATCGACAAGACCACGCGCCTGCCCCAGCGCATGAATTTCAGCAACGAGGGCCAGGGTATCCGCACCCAGATGGATTTCACTTACGATGCCAAGGGCCTGCCCCTTTCCATCAACATCAGCAACCACAGCAAGGGTATGGAAGGCCCCGGCTTCATTCGTGTCGCTTACAGCAACGGCCTCATCAGCAACGTTGCGGGCGAACTGAGCGGCCAGGACAAAAAAGTCGCCTTCGACCTGAACTATGCCTGGGCCAAGGGACGCAAGACCAACACCATCCACAGCGTGCCCCCCCCAACCGCCAATAAGCGAAGCACCGAGGATCTCGAGATCGCCCTCCTCACCGGCGTCGCCCAGAACATCCTCGAACTCCAGCGCGCCGGCCTCAATCTCCGCAGCGTCTCCCTAGGCGGAAAGTAATCCTGCGCTACACTGATACCCAATCGGGGCGTGGCGCAGCCTGGTAGCGCATCTGCTTTGGGAGCAGAGGGTCGAAGGTTCGAATCCTTTCGCCCCGACCAACAAGCCAGTCGCAACATCAACACTGGCAACACCTGGGAGCCCGGTCACGCGAGTGGCCGGGCCCTTCTCTTTCAGGCGGATGTCCCCAGATGTCCTCGTAAGTCCAATGTTACACACGCCGGTTCGCAAGATTGGGTACAGGATGTTAGCAGTCCGGCCCTGTAAAAAAGAGGCATCGCGCGAGAGGATCCGGCGAGGGGCGCATTCCCTGAATTCGGGGTGCACGCTCTGATTGACTAAGAATCTCAATGGTTTCTGGCGAAACAGGTGGAGCGAGAATCCCAACGACTCGAATTCGACCATCCCTCTGCTCGCCGGATTCCCTTTGGGATCGCCCTGCGTGTGCCGTGGCCCCCCGCGCATCCCCTGGTTGGGTCTGCGGGAAGATCGTGAATCTTTGCCATGGTATGGCAGATTTTCCGGCCATTTTCGGCGGTGTCGCTGATCCATGCCTTTGGATTGCGAATTCACCATTCCCCTTCACACTACCGAGCATCTTCTTTGGGTGCAGTTATTCCAATCCAAGACCAACACGAATGCGTTAAAAAAAGGCACTTGAATTTTTAACACACATACCCCACTCTTCCTACATGCCTAGCCCCTCGGACCCGTCTCCCAAGAAGACACCGAGCCCTTCGCCCTCCAAGGGGGCGAAAGAAGTGAGCATCACCCAGAAGCTCACGCAGCGGATCGAGCGGCAGGTGCGCAGGGAACCGGAGCGCGTGTTCTCGCCATTCGACTTCCTGGATCTAGGCTCACCCCATAGCGTGGGGATGGCCTTGCTGCGCCTCGTTCGGAGAGGCCGACTCCGGCATCTCGCTCGCGGGCTCTACGATGTTCCGCGCAGCCATCCCTTGCTCGGTGAATTGCTACCGACGGCAGAGGCTATCGCCCAGGCGCTGGCGCGTCGCGACAGGGCCACGATCCAGCCCATGGAGGCCATGGCGGCGAACCTGTTGGGGCTGTCTGAACAGGTCCCGGTCAAGGCGGTCTTCCTGACGGATGGGCCGGACCGTCTCGTGAAGGTGGGCCCGCTGACGGTGCAGCTCAAGCGGCGCCCCCTGCGCAAGGTGGGTAGTGCCGCCCCGACCAGCAGTCTTGTTTTCGCGGCTCTGCGGAGCCTGGGCAAGGACCACGTCACCACCTCCCGCATAGCCCACCTCCGGGAGACCCTGAGCCCCAAAGACAGGAAGCGCCTCTTCAAGGACCTGCCTCTCGCTCCCGTATGGATGCATCCCTTTCTGCGTTTCATCGCGGGAGAAGACGCATGAGTGCCTTCGCTGTTCTTCCGGCCTCCGAACGCCGCCTGATCATCGAGCAGGTGGCCGCCCGGCGCGGCATCTTGCCAGTGATTGTCGAAAAGGACTTCTGGGTGTGCTGGATCCTCGGACGGATCTTTGCCACGCCAGGAATGGCCACCAGAGTGGTTTTCAAGGGAGGCACATCCCTTTCGAAAGTCTTCGGGGTGATCCAGCGTTTCTCCGAAGATGCCGATCTGTCTGTGACGCCCGCGTCACTTGGGTTCTCCGATGCCGAGTTGGATGATGCTGCGCGCATGCTCCATCTGGGTTGGCCATTCGTGGAGCAGGAGGATGATCTAAACCTAGGCACGAAGTAGTCCTGGAGCCCTTTCTCAGTCGACCGAAGGACCCGAGGCGGAATCAGGCCTGCGTTCAGCGCAGGCGGATCC